>NZ_QPMO01000013.1:0-15208 GCF_003344575.1 Staphylococcus sp. EZ-P03
CCTAAGCCTTCGGCTGTCGCAATTGAACCTTCTAAACCAGCTTTATCCGCTTTCGCTTGTAATGCATTTTTAGCGTCGTTGATTGCTTTTGCCGCTGCTTTCAACTCTTCTGGAGTCTTAGTCGCATCAGCTTTCGCTGCTTCGCCTGCTGTTACTGCATTTTCTAATGGTGTAACAGTGCTTGGTTTATAGTCGTTTTTATTCACTGCATTTGCCGCATCAATTGCTTTTTGAAGTTCATCCAATGCATCTTGGCGTTCTTTCGCTGCGATGGCATCATTTAATGCTTTAGTTGCTGCCGCAACTTCAGTTGGTGTTGCGTTGGCATTGCCGTCAACTGTTTTCGCTGCTGCTAATGCGTCTTGAACCGCTTTGTCCTCTTTATCCGCTGGATTTAATGCTGGTAGTGCTTCTGCTTTTTTGATGGCTGCTTTTAAAGCCGCTTTATCTGACACAGGTTGTAAGTGATTTTGTGCATCCTTAATCGCCTGTGCAGCTGCTTTCAATTGTTCAGGTGTTGCATTAGCATCTACTGCTTTTGCTTTACCTTCATTGATAGCTGTTGTTAATGGTGCTACTGAATTAGGAGTATAGTCAGCTTTATTAACCGCTTCACCTGCAGCTATCGCTTTATTCAATTCATCTAAAGCATCTTGACGTTCTTTTGCTGCGATGGCATCATTTAATGCTTGTGTCGCTTCTGCAACTTGAGCTGGTGTTGCATTTTCATTTGCTTTGACTGCTTGTGCAGCAGCAAGTTTATCTTGTACTGCTTTATCCTCAGGATCACTTGCTTTCAAGTTTGGTAAAGCTTCTGCTTTATTAATTGCTGCTTGCAATGCAGTTTTATCTGCTTTTTGAACTAATCCTGCCTCTGCTGCTTTCAATGCTTCTGTTGCTGCTTTGATTTCATCAGTTGTTTTTGCATTTGGTGCTGCAACGATAGCTTTGCCTTCTGTTTCTTTAGTATTCAATGGCGCTACACTGTTTGGTGTATATTGATTTTTATTGATACCTGCTACTTTAGCAAGTTCTGCTTTTAACGCATCTAAAGCATCCGCATGTTCTTTTGCTGCTAAAGCGTCATTTAAAGCTTTTGTCGCTGCTTGAACTGCTGGTTGCGAAGCATTTTGATCAGCGTTGACTGTTTTACCTGCTGCTAGTGCATCAATCACTGCTTTATCTTCTTTATCCGCTGGATTTAAACCTGTAAGTGCATCTGCTTTATCAATAGCTGCTTGCAATGCGGCTTTATCAGATTTGGCTTGTAGTGCATTTTCAGCTGCTTTAAGTGCTTCTGTTGCTGCGTTGATAGCTTCAACTGTTTGATTATCAGGGTTTGCAACGATAGCTTTACCTGCATTTTCTTTTTCAGTTAAAGGTGTCACTGTTTCAGGTGTGAAGTTGTTTTTATTAATTTTCGCTGCTTTAGCTAATTCTGCTTTCAATGCATCTAATGCTGCTTGTTTAAGCGCATCCGCTGCATCTTGTGCCTTCTTAGCATTTATCGCATTATCTAATTCAACTTTTGCTGCGTCTACTGCTGCTTGATCAGCATTTTGGTCAGCATGTACCGCTTTAGCTTTTGCTAATGCTGCTTTTACTGCATCATCTTCAGGATCTCCTGATTTCAACGGCGGTAATGCTTCTGCAGTTGCAATAGATGTGTTCAATGCATTTTTATCTGCTTTTAATTTCAAAGCATTTTTAGCATCTTTAATCGCTTGTGCTGCTGCTTTTAACTGTTCAGGCGTTGCTTGTGCATCGGCTGCTTTAGCTTTTCCTGCTGTAATCGCTGCTTCAAATGGTGTAACCGTTTGAGGTGTGTAATTGTTTTTCGTTACAGCTTCAGCATCTTTGATTGCTGCGTTAAGTACATCTAATGCATCTTGACGTTCTTTCGCTGCTAATGCATCGTTTAATGTTTTTGTTGCTGCTGCTACTTGTTGTTGAGTGGCATTGGCATTGCCGTCAACTGTTTTAGCTGCTGCCAACGCATCTTGTACTGCTTTATCTTCTCTATCAGTCGGATCTAATCCTTGTAATGCTTCTGCTTTTTTGATGGCTTCTTTTAAAGCTGCTTTATCTGATACAGGCTGTAATTGATTTTGCGCATCTTTGATTGCTTTGGCTGCTGCTTTTAGTTGTTCAGGTGTTGCATGTGTATCTGCTGCTTTAGTTTCACCTGCAGTAATCGCCGCTTCAAATGGTGCGACTGTTTGAGGTGTGTAATTGCTTTTTGTTACAGCTTTTGCATCTCTGATTGCTGCGTTAAGTAAATCTAATGCATCTTGATACAATTTTTTATTAATCGCATTATTTAATGCAGTTGTAGCATCAGTGACTTGTTGTTGTGTCGCATTACCGTCAGCTTTTACTTGGTTTGCTGCTGCTAATTTATCTTGAACTGCTTTGTCTTCTTTATCTGATGGATTTAATGTACCTAACGTACCTGCTTTATCAATTGCTTTTTGCAGTTCTGTTTTATCTGCTTGACGTACTAAACCAGAAATACTGTCATTAATATCTTTAGTTGCCTGCTCGATTTGCGCTACTGTAAATTGTTTACGAACCGCTGGATCATCAGACATAGATGCTGTTACTAAAGGATTCACTTTTTGAATCATATCTTTGACTGCTTGAATACTGTTTGGTGTATAGCCGTTTGTACTTGCGACTTGCACCCCTCTAGCTACTGCTTCTTGCAATTTTTCATATGCATCCGCTCTTAACTTTTCTTGAATCGCATTAATCAAGCTGTTTTTACTGTCATCTGTCGCTGTTTGTGTCGCATTTAAATCTGCATCAACTGTTTTGGCATTGGCTAAAGCAGTTTTTAATTGCTGATCGATTGCTTTTGTCGGATCTAAGTTAGTAATCTTTTCTGCATCCGCAATTGTTTTTTTCAATGCTGTTTTATCAGCACGGCGAACTAATTGTGTTTTAGCTTGAGTCACTTCTTGTGCTTTTGTATTAAATTGTTCAGTTGAACCATTTTCAGGATGTGCTAGCAATGCTTCTCCTTCAGCTACTTTAGCGTCTAACGCTGCCACGCTGTTAGGAGTATAGTCTGCTTTATTTACTGTTTTCGCATCTGCGACTGCTGTTCTTAAAGCTTTTAATGCACGATTAGGCTGAACTGTAATATCAAATGTAGAAGTGCTGGTATTATTTGCCGCATCTGTCGCTGTTACAGTTACTGTTGATGTACCTGTTGTTGTTGGTTTACCTGTAATTTGATGTGTTGTCGGATTATAAGTTAATCCAGCAGGCAGACCTGTTACCGTTACTGTCGGTGCTGTTTGTGAATTATCTTGTGCTGCGATTGTAATCGGCGCAATCGTATTATATGCTTCAGCTGTTTGATTGCCTACTGGTGTAATTGTTGGTGCTTGTGTATCAGTTACTGTATATGTGAATGTTTTAGTCGTAGTTAATCCAGCATGGTCAGTAGCTGTAACTGTCACAGTAGATGTACCCGCCGCAGTCGGTGTACCAGAAATCGTATTGGTATCGCTGTTGAAAGTAACGCCGTCAGGCAAGCCTGTCACTGTTTTAGAGGCAAGATGTTTACTATTATCTGTAATATCTAAAACCAACGGTGCCATTTCAGTGTTTGTACCTACTGACTGATCCGCGATATCTCCGATGACCGGTGCTTGAATATCTTTTACATGATATAAAATGAACTGACTTTCATTCGTTAATTTAACCGTACGCTTTGCTTTGTTATATGTCGGTGCCAATGTATCATCTTCAGTTAATAATCTATAACCTTTATCAGCTAAATACGCAGAATGATCTTGTACAGTGATGATTTTATCTACATCACCAGATGTACGAATCGGACGGTCAAATAATTCATGTGTATCCGCATCAATAAAGTCTTCTTCAAATAATGCACCTGCAGTATAAGTGAATTCTTTAATTTTAACTTGTTGTAAGTTATACGCACCGCCTGTAGATGCCGCAATAGATAATGCATACTCATTTTTATGCGTGTATCTAAAGTAATTCTTCATATTTTGTTTCCATGTTTGACCCGCATACGTGATTGTCATATCTTTAGTTTCACCATTGTAGTCGATTGTGAACGTTTGGAATTGGTTATCCGCTGGTTGAGGATTTAACATAGTTGCGTCCCAGCCTGCGTTACCTGATTGCGTTGAAACTATACCAGATGAATTACTCCACGCAAATGCCCCGAAAGAGCCTTTATTATAGAATTGGTTCGGATCAGGATTACTTTTACCTTTCGGGTCATAGCTTTTATTTACATAAGTATCTAATTTAAAGCCGAAGGCATATTTAAGTCCGCCCATACCAACAGCAGATCCATAAAGTCCTAATTCATGTGTATTGCCCGGGTTGAAAATAAAGGCAATACCATCGCCGCCTTCTGCGCCGTTTTTAGGGTGCCCTTCCCCTTTATCACCTAAGTTGACTTCACCAGAGAAATGGAAGTCCTTATTGATGTTCATTTTAGTATCTAATGAAATTGAACCTTTTTTACTTCTTTCATTCGGAGTTAACGTCGCAATACCCGTAGATTTATCATAAGTCGCATCATCAACAGTCCAGAAATAATCATTAAAGTTTTCTGGCGTAACGACCACTTCATCTTTTTTAGTTGTATCTACACTAAAAGCACGCACAGCTGTTTTTTGTTCTGCCTCTTCTGTTCTTGGCAATGTAGCTTGCGGGCTGTAGAAGTCTTTTTCTTCTGATGCACGGCCTAATAATATTCTTAAAGCTTCTGCTTTAATTTGTTCATCCGTTAAATTGCTGACATCAATTACTGATAACACTTCGTCTATTTGAGCATTATCGTAATCAGCAGCTAAAGCTGTTCTTACTTTTTCCACTTTTTGTTCAACACTTAAAGCGGCTGCTTCAACAGTCGGTGTTGTTTGTTCAACCGCAACCGATGGTGCCGGTGTTGTTTCTGATGGTGAAACTGTTTCGCTTGCTGGTGTTTTGGCTGTTTCAGTGTTTGAAGTTGTCTCAGTTGTTTTTGCTGCTGATTGCGTTTTCGTTGAAGCTGTTTCTGCAGCTGCTTTTTTGGCTGCCTCTGCCTTTGCTTGTTCTTCTTTTTGAACCGCTTCATCTTCTGTTGTTTTAGCATGTTCAACCACTGTTTGAACATCCGCTTCTGTTTTTGCTTGCTGGATGGCTTCAGTGAATTGATGAACCTGTGTTTCAGATAAATGCTTATAAGTTTCAAGTTGCTTTAATGCTTGTGTTTTCGCAAGTTCTAAAGCACTAGGTGCTGTCTTGTCAGCATTTGTCTCTGTTGCTGGTGCTGTGTTTTCTTGCAAAGTTTCAGCTGCAGTGGTCGGCTGCGCTGTACTTGATGCTTTTGTTGCCTCAGCAACTGTTGTATCGTTTGTATTCTCTGCTGCTTTGGCTTCGCCGTTGTGACCTAAAAATAATAGAGACCCGATTAAGATAGACGCTGTTCCTACAGAAAATCTTCTAATTGAGTATCTATTCTTCAGATTAGGCAAAAAGTCCAATTTCTTCATGTGATGTCCTCCGATATATTAAGTTTTGAACTACCTTATAATTATAAATTGGAGGTACGTTTTTGTATATAATAGAAATGTTATCGTTTTTTAAGTAATTATTATTGATTGTATTTGTTGTTTACTGCATTGAATATGCAAATTTCATATATTGTTGCACCACTGCAAGCTTTAAAATCACTAATTGATGCTTACTTTGTTTTTCGTGTTTATAGTTAATATGAAGCAACTATTTTTGTGATTATTCTCTTATGAAAATTTAATATTTTTGTAACATTTAAAATCAAACTAAAGCGTTTTCTCTTGCACACACTGTATGTGTTTTGATTGTATCGAAATTAAAAAAATGGATAAACCGATCAAAATGACCCATTTATCCATGTCTATTTAGATGAATATATAATGAAATATAGAAGTTTCATGATTGCTGCATTATGATTGGTACATCCCATCATTTTGCGAAGCAATAAAATCAAAAATAAGCGCAATCAAACCCGGCTTATAATTAATAAATGACTTTGAATCAAGCATGTCTAACAGTGTCTCGCGATTCACAAAACGGATAGCTTCGACTTCCTCTGGTTCAATGGAAATATCCGTTTCATCGATATCTGCTTGAATCAAATAGATATCATCGAACCCAGCAGTGTAAGTCATAGCTAGTTGCGGACGCATTAAAGAGAAATCCAAGTCTAAATCCAGTTCTTCTTTGACTTCTCGTTGTGCTGCCTGATTGCTTGTTTCTCCTTGCATCACTGCACCAGCTGCACTAAAGTCCCATAATCCCGGCCATAGTTTTTTATCATGTTTTCTTTGTTGAATCAGCATTTCGCCTTTTTGATTAAATACACACACATGTACAACTAAATGATACGTGCCTTCTGGCAATTGGTGCCCGCGTTCAACAACTTGTCCTTTAAGTGCTTGGCGGTATTGATCATATAAATCCAGCATTTCAGACATTTTTCTGTCCCTCCTGTATTATAATCCGCACGTGCCTTCTAATGATAAAGCTTCATCAGCTTTTTGTTTGCATGCTTTTATCGGCAAGCGTTCTTCAAATGAAAATATAAAGATATCTTGAAACTTCTGAGCAAGTTCATCAGCGTTTTCTGCTTGATGCACTGCATCCATCATTTCATATACTTCCGCATCGCCCATCGTTTTATCTTGAAATTGCATCGGATTCCAATCTGCTAATAATTGGTATAAGGCAATGTTGACTTCATTCTTTTCCATTCGATCAGTACCCTCCTCTATTACTTAAAATAAGCCCGATTTGCGTCTTCACAAATCGAGCTGTATCGGATTCATTTTTCATTAAAGTACAAGATTATTTTTCTTCTACATCAATAGATTCGATGACTACATCGTGTACAGGTTTGTCTTGAGGTCCTACTTTAGTATTTGCGATATCTTCTAAAGTCGCTTCTCCATCGATTAATTGACCAAATACTGTATGTTTTTGGTCTAACCAAGGTGTACCGCCTTTTTCACCGTATGCTTCTACGATTGGTTCTGGCCAACCGCCGTCAGCTAATTGATTCAACATGTTTTCAGGTACTTCTTTCATTTGTACAATAAAGAATTGAGAACCATTTGTATTCGGTCCTGCATTAGCCATTGATAATGCGCCGTATAAGTTGAAAGCTTCCATTGAAAATTCATCTTCGAATGAACCGCCGTAAATACTTTCGCCGCCCATACCTGTTGCTGTCGGGTCGCCGCCTTGTACCATGAAATCGTTGATAACACGGTGGAATGTAATGCCGTCGTAATAACCGTTTTTAGCGTGTGTTACAAAGTTTTCTACTGTTTTCGGTGCTAAGTCCGGTAATAATTTAAATGTCATATCGCCTTTATTCGTATGCATTACTACTTTAATTTCATTATCTTGTATTTCTTTATTTAATTGAGGATAGTTTGCCATGTTAAATACTCCATTCATGTTAAGATTGATATATCACAATATTAACATATAGAACAGAAAGGAAGTATTAAAATGTTATATCGTTTCTCACATAAAACCGGAACTTACGGTGTATCTATTGTAGAAGAGAAAGACAACGGGGAAGTCTTGGTTCAAGTCGAACAAGTCATCAAGCATCCTAAACAAGGCGACTTGCATAACCCGAACGCAGTTGATGGTGTCTTCTTCCATGAACGCCGTGCACTCAGTCATTACGAAAAGAGATTCACACCACGTTCTAAATTACGTGATTTCAACGTAGAAACTTTAGATTACGCGGACTCTCTGCAGCAAGCGATTACGGATTTAGAAGAACAATTGCAGCAACAAGATACTGAACATGCAAAACGTTCTTTAGAGAACTTAAATACTCTCAAAAAAGATTACAGCGTTCAGTATAAAAAAACTTTCAAATAAAAATCATGTGTTTCTTCTTATTTAACAGTTCCGTGAAATGTAAGCGGGTTACTGAAAATCAAGGTTTTTACCCCTATCACATTGATGTATAATGGGGTTATCTTATATTCAAAGGAGGACAAATAATGAGTTGGTTACATGCAGCGGTATTGTTGCCGTTCATCTTTGCACTCATTATCCCTATTGTTTATCGTTTTATTAAACGTATACATATAGGATGGTTCGTATTGCCTGTCCCCGTCGTTTTATTTATTTATTTCTTAACTTATATTTCGACAACGATGTCAGGTAAACCTAGATTTGCGGAATTGCAATGGATGCCGCAGATCGGTATGAACTTTAATTTATATGTAGATGGCTTAAGTTTATTATTCAGTTTATTGATTACAGGTATCGGTTCACTCGTTACTTTCTATTCAATCAGCTATCTAAGCAAAAAAGAACAACTAGGGAATTTCTATTGCTATTTACTACTCTTTATGGGTGCAATGCTAGGCGTCGTTCTATCTGATAATGTCTTCATGCTGTATTTATTCTGGGAAATGACTTCATTTTCTAGTTTCTTATTAATTTCATTTTGGCGTACACGCCATGCTTCATTGTATGGTGCGCAAAAGTCATTATTAATTACAGTATTCGGCGGACTATCTTTACTCGGCGGCCTTATCTTAATGACACTTTCAGGACATTCAACAAGTATTCGCCATCTCATTGCTCATGCCTCTGAGATTCAATCGAGTCCATTCTTTATTTTGGCTATGATTTTAATACTCTTTGGCGCAATGACAAAATCTGCACAATTTCCATTTTACATATGGTTGCCAGATGCAATGGAAGCACCAACACCAGTCAGTGCTTATCTTCACTCAGCTACCATGGTAAAAGCAGGCATTTACTTAGTTGCACGTCTTACACCTATCTTCGCCTTGTCTCAAGGATGGATTTGGGCTGTAACAGCAATTGGATTAATTACATTGTTCTGGGCATCTTTAAATGCGACAAAACAAGCAGATTTGAAGGGAATCTTGGCATTCTCGACGGTTTCACAACTCGGTATGGTCATGTCCATGCTTGGTATTGGTGCAGTAAGTTTCCATTACCAAGGTGAACAAAGTCAGATGTATGCCGCAGCTTTCGTTGCAGCAGTCTTTCACTTAATCAACCATGCCACTTTCAAATGTGCCCTCTTCATGATTGCAGGTATTGTCGATCATGAAACAGGAACACGTGATGTGCGTAAATTGGGCGGACTTATGACCGTTATGCCGATTTCATTTACAATCACAGTAATTTCAGCACTAAGTATGGCCGGTGTTCCGCCGTTCAACGGATTCTTATCTAAAGAAAGTTTCCTTGAAGCGATGATTAATGTTACACATGCCGGTATTTTCAGTTTGAATACACTGGGTGTACTGATTCCGATTGTCGCAATACTCGGCAGTATTTTTACATTCGTTTATTCAGTAAGATTTATCGGTCAAATCTTCTGGGGTTCTTACAAACCGGACGATTTACCGCACAAACCACATGAACCTTCAGTATTAATGTGGATTGCGCCGGCATTTTTAGCCGTATTAGTCGTACTTTTCGGTTTATTCCCAGGTCTTTTAGCTAAACCGATTATCGATCCTGCCAGTCAGGCGATACGTAATGCTGAGCTGCCAGATGCAGAATTCCATTTATTCCATGGTTTCACACCTGCATTCTTCTCAACGTTAGTCATTTACGTCATCGGTATCTTATTGATCTTGGCTTATCATAAGTGGGTTAAAATCTTGGAAGCTATCCCTGAACGCTTAGAACTTAACTATTTCTACAATCGTTCATCTGATAACTTGCCAAGCTATTCTAAAAAAGTCACAAACACTTATATGAGCGGATTTATCCGCAATAAATTACTTGTCATTATGGGAAGTTTGATTGCGTTAGCAGTCATTACAATATTATGCATGCCATTCACATTGAATTTTGAACATGTTACACGCGTCAGATCTTATGAAATCATTATCGTAGTGATGATTCTTGCATCTGCTACAATGATTGTATTTGCGCGTTCAAGATTGTTCAGCATTATCATGTTGAGTGCGGTCGGCTATTCTATGGCGATATTCTTTATCTTCTTTAACGCACCGGACTTGGCATTGACACAATTCGTAGTTGAAACAATCTCAACAGCATTGTTCTTATTATGTTTCTACCACTTGCCTAACTTAAACCGACACAATGAATCTACTTCATTCAAAGTTGTTAATGCGATTATCGCAGGCGGCGTTGGTTTAGTAGTGACTGTACTCGGTTTAATCGCATACGGTAACAGACATTTCGAATCAATTGCACAATTCTATAAAGACAATGTGCTTAGCTTAGCGCATGGTAACAACATGGTAAACGTTATCCTTGTCGACTTCCGTGGTACCGATACATTGTTCGAATCATCTGTACTCGGTATTGCAGGACTTGGTGTTTACACATTGATTAAATTGCGCTCTAAACACAAAAACGGTTATGAAAGGGTGGAAGAAAATGAACAAACAGAAAAATGATATTATCTTTCAGTATTCAACAATCGTCATTTTCTTCCTGATCATGATGTTTGCCTTTTCGTTATTCCTTAACGGACATTATCAACCAGGAGGAGGATTTATCGGAGGCTTGCTCGTTTCAAGTTCTTTAGTACTTGTGGCAGTTTCCTATGACGTTAAAACCATGCGTAAAATCTTCCCATGGGACTTTAAAAAATTAATTGCTGCCGGCTTAACATTTTGTGTATTAACACCTATGGCAAGTTGGTTATACGGCAAGAATTTCTTCACACACAAAGTGTTTGAAATTCCGCTTCCATTATTAAAACCAATGGAAATCCACACTGCAGTCTTCTTTGACTTAGGTGTACTGCTTGCAGTAGTCGGTACAGTAATGACGATTATTTTAGCGATTGGAGAGAATGAGTAATGGAAATAATTATGATTATTGTTTGCGGTATCTTAACATCAATCAGTATCTATCTCATTTTATCTAAGAGCTTGATTCGAATCATTATCGGTACCGCTGTTCAAACGCACGCAGCCAACTTGTTTTTAATTACAATGGGCGGTTTGGGCGAAGGTACTGTACCTATTTTCAAACACGGTACAAAAAATTACGTCGACCCTATTCCGCAAGCATTGATTTTAACTGCGATTGTTATTTCATTCGCAGTAACCGCGTTCTTCTTAGTACTTGCCTTTAGAAGTTATAAAGAACTCGGAACTGACAACGTAGAAAGAATGAAGGGAGTGCCTGAAGATGATGACTCAAGATAACTTGATTGCAGCGATGCTGATTGTTCCAATGATTACAGCAGTTGTACTCGTATTTATCGGCAAGCGCCCTTTCATTAAACGTTATGTTGCTTTAGCAGGATCATTAATTGCTTTAGGTTTTGCGATTGTCAACTTCATTAACGTTTGGCACCATGGCCCTCTTAAATTAGAATTAGGTTCATGGAAAGCACCATACAGTATTGTATTTGTACTTGATTTATTCAGTGCCATTTTAGTCATTACAAGCTTGATTGTAACGATATTGATTATCTTATTCTCATATCAATCTATCGGCTTGCATCGCGAAACATATTACTATTACTTTGCAGTAATGTTTATGGAAACAGGTATCATCGGTGCCTTTATTACAGGCGATATTTTCAACATGTTCGTATTCTTCGAAGTATTTTTAATTTCGTCTTATGCATTGCTGGTTATCGGCGGTACTAAAATCCAACTGCAAGAAAGTATCAAATACTTGCTCGTAAACGTAGCATCATCAGCCTTCTTTGTTATGGCAGTCGGTATTTTATACTCTGTCGTCGGCACATTGAATATGGCTGATATCAGTAAGAAACTCGGCCACTTGTCAGATACAGACAGCGGACTGGTCAGCATTGTCTTTATCATGTTCCTATTCGTATTTGCGACAAAAGCCGGTGCTTTCCCAATGTATGTATGGTTGCCTGGTGCATATTACGCACCTCCGTTCGCAATCATCGCATTCTTTGGTGCATTGCTTACAAAAGTCGGTGTCTATGCAATCGCAAGAACATTAAGCTTGTTCTTTGCAGACTCGCTTTCATTCTCGCACTATACCGTGCTGATCTTAGCATTGCTTACGATCATCTTTGGTTCTATCGGAGCCATCAGCTATAACGACACTAAGAAAATCATCTTGTATAACATTATGATTGCGGTCGGTATTATCTTAGTCGGTGTAGCAATGATGAATGAAGATGGTATTATCGGCGCATTGTATTACACAGTCAATGACATGCTCATTAAAGCTGCTTTATTCTTCTTAATCGGTATTATGCTTAAGATTACTAATACCACAGATTTACGGAAGTTCAGCGGCTTGATTAAAGGCTATCCGATTTTAGGTTGGACATTCTTTATCGCATGTTTAAACCTTGCTGGTATTCCGCCTTTCAGCGGTTTCTACGGTAAAATGTTTATCGTCAAAGCTGCCTTTGAAAAAGGCTTCTATATCAGCGGTATTGTTGTATTGCTTTCAAGTCTGTTGATTTTATACTCTGTTATGAAAATCTTTATTAAAGGCTTCTTCGGTGAAGCAAAAGGTTATAAGATCAACCATAAATTACATTATCGCGGCTTGCTCAGCGTCGCTATTCTTGCTGTCGCATTATGTGTTGTGTTCAGTTTTGCTGCAGATTGGTTATATCCGTTTATCAAAGAAGCAGCAGTGACTTTCTACGACCCTAAAGCATATATCGACAGCGTATTGGGGGTGAAATAATATGGCAATTCAAGTTTTAGTTAATATTTTACTTGCTATATTTTGGCTGTTTGTCAATGACAGCTACACTCTTAACAATTTCGTACTCGGATTTATTTTCGGGCTGCTGCTCGTTTACTTAATGCGAAAAATTTTACCTGGTCGTTTCTACATCGTGACTTTATATTATGTGATTAAATTAATGGTGATTTTCTTAATCGAATTAATCAAAGCTAATATCGATGTTATCCGAATTGTAGTTAAACCGAAAATCGACAATCAACCAGCATTCTTCGTCTATGACACAGATTTAAAACAGTCTTGGGAAGTTGTCGTATTAAGTACCCTCATCACTTTAACTCCAGGAACGATTGTTCTCGGTGTCAGTGATGATCAAACAAAAATCTATATTCACTGTTTAGATTTCAGTACTAAAGAAGAAGAAATCGAAGGTATCAAATCGTCATTAGAAAAAGCTGTCAGAGAGGTGGGAGAAGCATAATGTTTGCCTTTAACGTAGTAATTATCATTGCACTTGTCATTGTTGCACTGTCGATTCTAGGTATGCTTGTCCGTGTAATGCTCGGCCCTTCTCTTGCAGACCGAGTTGTGGCCCTAGATGCGATTGGTATTCAGCTGATGGCTATCGTCGCATTGTTCAGTATCTTCTTAGATACAAAATACATGATTTCCGCAATACTTTTAATCGGAATTATCGCATTCCTAGGTACAGCTGTTTTCGCCAAATATATGCAGAAAGGCAAGGTGATCGAACATGATAGAAACAGTAATGATTAGTTTAGCATTATTCTTTGTTGTCATCGGAGCGATCATCAGCGCCCTTTCTTCAATCGGTATCCTGCGTCTTAAAGATGTTTACGGACGTTCTCACGCAGCTGGTAAAGCAGCTACATTAGGATCTATGAGTTTGATGCTCGGTGTTTTCTTATACTTTATCGGTAAAGACCACTTCGTTAATCCGCAGTTATTAATCGGGATTTTATTCATTTTAATTACAGGTCCTTTATCCAGCCACTTGATTATCAAAGCGGCATATAAAGTCAAAACACCTTATTCTAAATCAACACAATTAGATGAAATCAACGAAGCACAACAAGAAAAACCAAAACCTGCCAGTAAATCATAATGAAGATTTCAGACGCTGTAAAAGCTGTTTAATCAGTCTTTTACAGCGTCTTTTTTATTGGCTCTAACTTGAGAACAGCAGTCACTTGTGCTATATTAAATAAATCGAAACTATTACGATTTAAGAAGGTGACGCTATGTCTTGGACAATCGTTGGCGGCGGTATTCACGCTGTAACAATTGCTATAAAATTACGCGCTTCAGGCCTTCCTGCTGAAGCATTGACTATTATTGACCCTCATGACTCCTTGTGTGAACAATTTGATGACTTCTCATGCCGAATCGGTATGCCATTCTTACGCTCACCGCATGTGCATCATGTACATCCCGATCCTTTCCACTTGAAAAAATTCGCCAAACACCACCAATATACCGGAGCAACTTACGGTAAATATCAGCGCCCGCAACGTGATATGTTCATGGACCATGTGCATAAAATGCTGCATGAATTCGATTTAAACAGCCGCCACATTAAAGATATTGCGACGAACGTCGAACAAGTCGATGGGCAATGGAAAGTCGATATGAAAGCACACGACAGTGTTATCAGCGACCACCTCTTATTAGCCATCGGCAGTAATAATATCCCGCACATTCCAGATATGTATCAAAATCAGCCTGATGTACAACATATCTTTGATGATACAGAAACACCTTATCATAATGCGTCTCACGTCATCGGCAGCGGTATCACTGCAGCACATTTAACATTAAAATTGATTGAAGATTCCGCTTCTGATGTAATCCACTTATGGATGAATAAAGATATAGAAGTTTATGATTTTGATGCTGATCCAGGATGGCTCGGTCCGAAGAAAATGACACATTATCGTGAAATCGATTCATCCAAAGAGCGCTTGAATATCATTGCTCAAGAACGTCACAAAGGCTCTATGCCTAAAGAGCTTTATTTGCGTCTTAAGAAGCATGTTCAAGAAGGACAGCTTCAAATACATGTAAATGAAATCAAAGACATTAAAGACCACCAAATCATCACTGACAAAGCAGCGTATGATTATGATACTATCCTGCTTGCGACAGGCTTTAAAAATAATATAATGCAGCTACCTGTCATTCAAAACTTTGTGCAGCACAACCAAGCACCTTTAACAGAAACAAAGCACCCTAAACTAAGCGAAAGCTTAGAATGGATGCCTGGTGTATTTGTATCCGGTGCACTTGCAGATATAGAGTTAGGACCATTCGCAAGAAGCTTTGCGGGCGGCAGAGAAGCTGCTGACCGTATTGCTAAAGCCTATCTCAATGAAGATGTTAAAGTTTCATAGCATAAAAATAGGTTCTCCACCATTTGTGGTGGGTGAATAATTTAAAGAACTTAATTTTGATTGGAATTCTTCGAATTCTATCATTTAGACAACCATCCGAT
>NZ_QPMO01000053.1:0-1873 GCF_003344575.1 Staphylococcus sp. EZ-P03
TTTTAAGTGCGCTCGGCATGATTAGCAACTTGATGGTGAAAGTCCATTACAGGCTTGGCAGTAGGAACTGTTAGCGAAAGACAAGGGTGTCCATCGCGAGGTGGAATCTGAAGGAAGTCGGACGCAAACACTCGCATTGACGAATAGAAACATCATATCAAGGCTTATGCGAACGGATGAGTTTGCTTAACAAAACAAAGTCCGATACTGCCCGAATTCGTATGAGTAAATGATGCAATGACATGAGTGGAAAGTGGTTAATCTTACCCGAGGAGGTCTCATAAGCGATTCTTCGAATCGTAGTAACAACGAATTATGAGAAGTCAGCAGAATTCATAGTAGGGAAAATGTACCGAAGGACTGAACAATATTAAATACAAAGTAAAGAATGGAGGTTATAGATTTACGAAGTACCGAAAACAATGCAAATTGGCAGTCTGTGGAAGATAAGTAGTGGAACGAAAAAGATAAGCAGATGTGTACAGTAAATCTTAGTTGATATGAAAGAAATGTATCGTGAGACTCCATCACTGATGGAACTTGTTGTAAGAAAGAACAACATAGAGAAAGCAATCAAGAAAGTTGTTAAAAATAATGGCTCTCCTGGAATCGATGGGATGAAGGTTAAAGAGTTACATGCTCACTTCAGAGAATTCTATCCACAGATAAAAGGAAAACTGCTTAACGGTACGTATAAACCGCAAGCAGTTAAGAAAGTAGCCATTCCAAAACCGAATGGCAAAAAGAGAATTCTTGGAATTCCCGTCGCAAGGGATAGAGTTATCCAACAAGCAATCAAACAAGTTATCGAACCGATGATAAATCGCCAGTTTTCGAAACATAGTCATGGGTTTAGACCAAATCATAGTACAGGTACTGCATTAAAACAATGTATTCAATACTATGAGGAGGGTTATCACACAGTCGTAGACTGTGATTTAAAACAATGTTTTGACACGTTGAACCATGACAAATTGATGTACTTGTTTGAACGCTTTATACAAGATAAAGCTATCTCTAAATTTATCCGCAAAAGTTTACAAAGCGGGTCTGCAGACCTGTCTGGCGAATACGCAGAAAGAAAGACAGGCGCCCCTCAAGGTGGGGTTATATCTCCCTTGTTGTGTAATATCTATTTGCATGAGCTGGATAAAGAATTAGAGAAGCGCGGACATCGTTTTGTGAGATACGCAGATGACTTCGTCATCTTTGTTAAATCAAAACGTGCCGGACAACGTGTTATGGAGAGTATCACAAACTTTATCGAAAAGGACCTGAAATTAACAGTGAATAAAGATAAAAGTAAGGCAGGCTCTCCCACACGTTTAAAGTTCTTGAGTTGTCTGATAACGAAAATAAATGGCACTTGTCGTTTCAGACCCACTATGGAAGCAAAAAGAAATTTAAAAGCCAAATTAAAGTGGGTCACAAGAAGAAATAGACCTGGCACATTTACTGAAATTATAACAGAAATCAACGCGATTACTAGAGGTTGGATAAACTATTTTGGCAGAGGTTTTGTTAAAGGATTTATCCGCGAAATGCAAGAGTGGTTGAACCATCGAATCAGACAACTTATTTTAAAGCGATGGAAGAAGGTCAAAACAAAATACAAAATGCTTCGAAAATACGGATTAGACCACAATGGTGCCATGCGTATTGCGAACTCAAGAAAGAAGTATTGGAGGCTTTCCAAAACGCATGAGGTTCATCATGCGCTTACAACAAATAGACTCTACAAGTGGGGTCTAGTACCACTAGCCCGACTCGCAGAGTCTGCTTACGCAAGATATTGAACCGCCGTGTACGGAACCGTACGCACGGTGGTGTGAGAGGACGAGTATTCAATTAATGATTACTCTCCTACTCGATT
>NZ_QPMO01000054.1:0-539 GCF_003344575.1 Staphylococcus sp. EZ-P03
TTTTTTCGAGTTCAATTTGGATTTCCAGCAATTTATTTTCATAACGTAATCTTTCAAGTTCTTCTCTTTCAGTTTCGTTTAATGGTTGGCTAGATGATTCACTCTTCTTATTTTTCATGGCTTTGGACACACGACCTTTCGGTTTTGGTTTTAAGCCAAGAATACCATACTCATTAAATTTCTTCTGCCATTGAGCGATTAAGGAAGGATTAGGAATATTAAATATTTTCGCAGTTTCTTTATACGATAAATGATGTTTCAATCGGTATTCTATGATTTCACATTTTTCGTCTTTTGAATATTTTCTTCTTGTCATACCAGAAATGAGACCTTGAATACCGAAGGTATCGTACTGATAGATCCATCTATAGATATAAGTATGATCAATATTGTACTTTTTAGCTAATGAACCATAACCAATTTGCCCGCTTTTGTATTCTTGTAATATTTTAAGTTTGAAATCTAAACTATAACTTTTATTCATAATTAAACACCCCAAAAGTTGAATTTTGTAGGTTCAACTTTTGGGGTGCAGTACA
>NZ_QPMO01000055.1:0-1001 GCF_003344575.1 Staphylococcus sp. EZ-P03
CATACAGATGATGAAGAAAAAGCAGATGAAGATGGCTTTTCTATTATTGCAATGTGGAATTGGGAACGGAAAAATTATTTTATTAAAGAGTAGTTCAACAAACGGGCCATTTAATGGAATAACTTCTTGCGAAAATGAAGTATAATTGTTATTGAACACGGAGCAGAAATATGGCCGTACCTCTTGAATCAGGCTATTATGTGGAATAAAGCCAGTTGAACTAACGGGCAGATTTGTTTAGTAAGGATTTCAATATGGAAATAGAAATGCATGGTAAAATAGGTTAAAAAGGATGTGGTCATTCTTGAAAATTTCTTTAATTGTTGCGATGGATAAGAAAAGAGTAATCGGCAAGGATAACGACATTCCATGGAGAATTTCTAGTGATTGGGAATATGTAAAAAACACTACAAAAGGACATGCAATCATATTAGGTAGAAAGAACCTTCAATCAATCGGAAGGGCTTTACCTGACAGAAGAAATATTATTTTGACTAGAGATAAAAACTTTAACTTTAAGGATTGTGAAATTGCCCATTCAATAGAAGCTGCATTTAAGTTATGCGAAAATGAAGAAGAGGTTTTCATTTTCGGGGGAGAACAGATATATGTTATGTTCTTGCCTTATGTTGAGAAAATGTACGTTACAAAAATTCATCATGAATTCGAAGGAGATACATTTTTTCCAGTAGTTAATTTTGACGATTGGAAAGAAGTATCTGTTGAAAAAGGAATAAAAGATGAAAAGAATCCTTACGATTATTATTTTCATATATATGAGAGAATTCGTTAAACTAACGGAGAACGTTAGTTTAACAAGTTATATAGAAAACACCCTCATCTGATCTTCCACAATCGGGCGCGATTGCTGAATAAAAGATACGAGAGACCTCTCTTGTATCTTTTTTATTTTGAGTGGTTTTGTCCGTTACACTAGAAAACCGAAAGACAATAAAAATTTTATTCTTGCTGAGTCTGGCTTTCGGTAAGCTAGACAAAAC
>NZ_QPMO01000003.1:0-26600 GCF_003344575.1 Staphylococcus sp. EZ-P03
CCTGTTCCCATGCCGAACACAGAAGTTAAGCTCTTTAGCGCCGATGGTAGTCGGACTTACGTTCCGCAAGAGTAGGACGTTGCCAGGCAATGACATTATTCCACAGTAGCTCAGTGGTAGAGCTATCGGCTGTTAACCGATCGGTCGTAGGTTCGAGTCCTACCTGTGGAGCCATATGGCCCCGTGGTCAAGCGGTTAAGACACCGCCCTTTCACGGCGGTAACACGGGTTCGAGTCCCGTCGGGGTCATTACATATTGGAGAATTAGCTCAGCTGGGAGAGCATCTGCCTTACAAGCAGAGGGTCGGCGGTTCGAACCCGTCATTCTCCACCATTTTGAATTAAATATTTGTCGGAGGGGTAGCGAAGTGGCTAAACGCGGCGGACTGTAAATCCGCTCCTTCGGGTTCGGCAGTTCGAATCTGCCCCCCTCCACCATCTAATGGGCTATAGCCAAGCGGTAAGGCAACGGACTTTGACTCCGTCACTCACTGGTTCGAATCCAGTTAGCCCAGCCATTAGAGCCATTAGCTCAGTTGGTAGAGCATCTGACTTTTAATCAGAGGGTCAGAGGTTCGAATCCTCTATGGCTCACTGTTGCACCCTAGTGATAGGGTGCTTTTTTATTACACTTTTTTAAGTTTCTCTGAAATCAGTAGAATAGGTTGTACATATTTATGTATTTTCATTCAAAGGAGCAGGGGGATTTATGCTATAATTTAAATGTATGAGAGCTGTTTATCCTAGCGATAAATCGGCTATCATTGTAATTAGGTTACCGGAGGAGATGCTATGGATTTTGGCGGCATTTTTGAAAATTTCAATACGGTAAAGTTAATAACAAGTATTTTAGATTTACTCATTGTCTGGTATGTGATTTATTTATTAATCACAGTATTTAAAGGGACTAAAGCCATCCAGCTTCTCAAAGGAATTATAGTCATTGTATTAGGGCGTTGGGTGAGTGCTGCTTTAGACTTAACTACAACTGCAAGATTGTTTGATATGGTCATCCAATGGGGGTTCTTAGCAATCATTGTGATCTTCCAACCTGAAATCAGACGTGCACTCGAGCAGTTAGGTAGAGGTAACCTGTTTAAACGTTATGTTGGAAGTTCATCACAAGATCAAGAAAAACTGATTAAAGCTGTCAGCGGCGCAATACAGTATATGGCGAAGCGACGTATCGGTGCTTTAATCGTGTTTGAGAAAAAGACTGGACTACAAGATTATATTGAAACAGGCATTCCGATGGATTCAGACATTTCACAAGAGTTATTAACGAATGTCTTTATTCCGAATACACCATTGCATGATGGTGCAATGATTGTTCAAGGAACGAAGATAGCGAGTGCTGCTTGTTATTTACCGCTTTCTGATAGTTCTAAGATTTCAAAGAGTTTAGGAACAAGACACAGAGCAGCAGTTGGTATTTCAGAAGTATCAGATGCGTTTACAGCAATTGTGTCTGAGGAAACGGGATCGATTTCAGTTACCTTTGATGGAAAATTGCGTAAAGATATTTCATCAGAAGTCTTTGAAGAATTATTAGCTGAACATTGGTTCGATACAAGACTTCCAAAGAAAGGTGTGAAGTAAAATGTTTGAGAGCAAATGGGGATTAAGATTTGTAGCATTTGTCTTGGCATTAGCTTTCTTTTTAACCGTGAATAACGTCTTTGGAAATATCTTTGGTACATCATCGTTATCTCAAAATACAACGAGAACTATTCAGAATGTACCTGTAGAAGCTACATATAACAGCAAGAACTTATATGCTTCAGGTATTCCTGAAAGTGTGGATGTTCAGTTGAAAGGTTCGCAATCAAAGGTTTTAAAAGCAGAACAATCAGATGACATCAAGGTTGAATTGGATTTAACAAACACTACATACGGACGTCATAAAATTGATTATGAAATCAAAGGTTTAGACAAGGATGTAGAGGGTACAGTTAATCCGAAACAAGCGACTGTCAACCTTGAGAGAAAAGTCTCTAAAGAAATGACAGTAACCGCTGATGTGAGTGATAAGGATATTGATCCGAACTATCAAGTGAAAAATCAATCAGTGACACCTAAAAAGGTGAAAGTTATCGGCGGACAGCATCAAGTTGAAAAAATTGCTTATTTAAAAGCTACATTTAAAAATGCATCTAATATCAAAGACGATACAACAGATGTAGGAGAAATCGTAGCATTTGATAAGAATTTAAAGAGAATTGATGTTATTACTAAACCAAGCAATGTTAATATTACTGTAGAGTTAAAACCTTACAGCAAGAAAGTAGATATTAAAAAGAAAGTTATCGGTAAAGCAAATTCTAAGTTGAATGCTGATAATGTTAATTTGTCTAAACAACAAGTTGAAATTTTTGGAAATAGAGAAGAGTTAAGTGATATTCAAAGTATTACAGGTGTGATTAATCTGGCAGATTTCGAAAGCTCAGATGAAGCAGGTGTAAGCTTAGAATTACCTGACGTAGTAAAAAAAGCTGACAGCAGCGATATTACAGCTACAGTTTCAGCTAAATAAATAAAGCATTAAAGGAGAATTTTTAAATGGGCAAATATTTTGGGACAGACGGAGTCAGAGGTGTAGCCAACAAAGAACTTACTCCAGAACTGGCTTTTAAATTAGGTAGATACGGCGGTTATGTCTTAGCACATAACGAAGACAAGAAACATCCGCAAGTACTTGTGGGACGTGATACACGTGTTTCTGGTGAAATGCTAGAATTTGCTTTGATTGCAGGCTTGATTTCTATTGGGGCTGAAGTAATGCGTTTAGGCGTTATCTCAACACCAGGGGTTGCGTACTTAACAAAAGAAATGGATGCTGAACTAGGTGTTATGATTTCAGCATCACATAACCCAGTTGCTGACAACGGCATTAAATTCTTCGGTTCAGATGGATTCAAATTATCTGATGATCAAGAAAATGAAATAGAAGCATTATTAGATTCTGAAAACCCAGACTTGCCGCGTCCAATCGGAAATGAAATCGTGCAATACTCAGACTACTTCGAAGGCACTCAAAAATACTTGAGCTACTTGAAATCAACAGTAGATGTTAATTTCGAAGGATTAAAAATCGTCTTAGACGGTGCTAACGGTTCAACATCGCAACTTGCACCATTCTTATTCGGGGACTTAGAAGCAGATACAGAAATCATCGGCTGCAGCCCAGACGGCTACAACATCAACGATGAAGTCGGTTCTACACACCCTGAAGCATTGGCTAAAACAGTTGTTGAAACAGAAAGCGACTTTGGTTTAGCATTTGATGGCGACGGCGACCGTTTAATCGCAGTAGACGAAAAAGGCAATATTGTCGATGGTGACCAAATCATGTTCATCATTGGACAAGAAATGGCTAAAAACCAAGAATTAAACGATAATATGATTGTTTCGACTGTAATGAGCAACTTAGGTTTCTACAAAGCGCTTGAAGAAGAAGGTATCAAATCTAACAAGACTAAAGTAGGCGACCGTTATGTTGTTGAAGAAATGCGCAGAGGTAATTACAACCTTGGCGGCGAACAATCAGGCCACATTGTGTTAATGGACTATAACACAACAGGCGACGGTTTATTAACAGGTGTTCAACTCGCTGCAGTGGTTAAGCTTACAGGCAAACCGCTTAGCGAACTTGCAGAGCAAATGAAAAAATATCCGCAATCATTAATCAACGTACGTGTTACAGACAAATATGCTGTGACAGATAATGCAGATGTAAAAGCAGAAATGGATCGTGTTGAAGCTGACATGAACGGCGAAGGCCGTATTTTAGTCAGACCTTCAGGTACAGAACCATTAGTACGTGTCATGGTTGAAGCAGCTACAGATGAGAAAGCTGAAAGCTATGCACAGCAAATCGCAGATGTAGTTAAAGATAAAATGGGATTAAATGAATAATAACGCAATATAAGAGGGAACCCAGATCGCAACTGAAGCGACTCTGGGTTCCCTTATTTTATCGGACAGACAGTATTGCCTTTTGATGAATCAAATCTTCCAGCAAATCATTATGATTGTAATGTTTGCGTACCATAATTTTACCAGTAACATTTAAGGTAATGGTTTCATTATCTATTTTCAAAATTTGTATTTGAACTTGTTTTACATGGTGGGAGATAAAGGTTTGCGTGATTTCTTGTTGGATTGTATTAGTATATTCAGCTTGAATCAATACCTTTATGGCTTCACTCATATGAAGTGATGAAAACAGTCTATCGTTTCTTAAAAAATATTGTATTGTGACTATCAGAACCGTTGAAACAATGCCTATAAAATAAAGACCTGAACCTAAAGCCATACCGATACCGGAAGTGATCCAAATACCTGCGGCTGTGGTTAGGCCATTAATACTTTGGTGACGAATTAATATAGTGCCGGCTCCGATAAAACTAATACCGCTGACCACTTGTGCACCGATACGAGAAGGATCGAAACTGATATTGTTCTGAGCCAAAATATCATTAAATCCATATTTAGAAACGATTAAAAACAGTGCAGAAGCTGCAGCCACTAAAATATGTGTCCGTATCCCAGCTGCCTTTAGACGCTGCGTTCTTTCATAACCAATGGTGGCGCCGCAAAAAGCAGCAATTACAATACGCAACAATAAATCTAATTGAAACAGCATAACAGACACTCCTCTCTCTATGTATATTATTAATATACCACTAATTATTAAAATAAGACTGAAATGCTTCAAACTTCGAAGTCATTCCAGTCTTATTAGTGTGCATTATTATAATTGAAGATAAACTTGATTGATTTCTTCTGCTAATGCTTCATTGATTTCAGCATATGTTTTTAAGAAATCGATCACACCGTGTTCATTAATATAGTCATTTTTTTTCACAGTTTCTTCATCATTGTCATCTTGGTATTTTAGAAGATACGCTGCTTCTTCTATCAAACCTTCGTGTGCTAAGCCTTTCTCAGCTAAATAGCTGAGTGGTTTAATGATACGATCTTTTGGTCCGATTTTACGCAATGTGCCTCTGCCCACGCGTGTAACATCATCTGAAAGATATGGGTTTTTGAAGCGGCCGATAATTTTTTCAACGTAATCCGCTTGTTCTGATTGAGTAAAGCCGAATTCATCAATAATATATTGACTTGTTTCGCCTAATACTTTACGTAAACCTTGCTCAACATTTTTATCTTCGATTGCTTCTAATACCGTTTTATGACCATAAAATTGACCCGCATATGCAAGGTAGGCATGTCCTGTATTTACAGTCATCAATTTACGTTCGATATAAGGTGTTAAGTCTTCAACATATTTGATGTGTTCAAGTTCTGGACCATACCAAGCGTCTTTTTCTACAACCCATTCAAAGAAAGGCTCTACTAAGACATCTAAAATATTGTCATGAGATTGTTGCGGTACAATACGGTCAACTGCTGAGTTCGCAAAGTGAACCTCATCAGATAGGGGACCAGTAATTGCTAAAACCGCTTCTTTCAACGTATCCGTCGCCATAATCGCATTTTCGCATGCGACTACATTAACAGGTGTTGTTCTTTCTTTTAATGCAGGTGCTAATGATTTTGCGATGATAGGCAACAGATTGACACCCACAGCTGTCGTGATAATATCTGCTTCTAACAAAGCTTGATGCAATTTTTCAGGGTCTTCCATTGAATTGATAGCATCTACATTATGAATCATTGAAGAAGTTTTCGCTTCATCAGCTAAGATGACTTTATATTCATGGTCATTATTCAATGCATCTACAATTGCTGCATTGACATCTGAGAAAGTAACATCAACGTGATTATCTGATAAAATTTGGCCGATAAATCCGCGACCGATATTGCCTGCGCCGAAATGTACTGCTTTCATTATGCGTCAGCCTCCTCGAAGACTGCTTTAATTTCTTCTGCACTTTGTGCATTAAGAATGCGATCTACATTTTCTTCTTCACTGAAAGTGATAGCAATTTTAGATAATAAATCTAAATGTTCGCCGTCTTTACCAGCAATACCAACGATGACTTTCGCTGTTTCGTCTCCCCATTGCACACCTTCAGGTACTTGCAGCAAAGTTAAACCTGATTGTAATACTGCATTTTTAGCTTCTTCTGTACCATGAGGAATTGCTAAACCATTACCCATATAGGTAGAAACAACTTCTTCTCTGTCTTTCATAGCTTGAATATAAGAATCCGTTACAGCGCCAGCATCCACTAAAGCTTGGCCTGCTTTTTCAATTGCTTCATTTTGATCCTTGAATGATTGGTTTAAAAAGATGTTTTCATTACTGAATAATTCTGACATAATTGATCACTCCGTTATTAATATTTGTCTTGCTTCCTTAATAAAAGCCTTCTTCATTTCGTTTGTTATTTCATTTGGATTTTGCATTAATTCATCAATTCTATGCAAATTCCATGTAATAGCGTCTGAGATGGCACTGACTATCGGTGAGGAAGGACTGTCTTCTGGCAAAAACATGCTGATTAAGTAATCGATGTTGACTGTTTTACCATCCTCAGTTACAGCTAAAGGTTGTTTGAGTCGAGTAAATGCAATCATCGGTTGAAGTATCAGCGCATGTTTTAAATGCGGCAAGCCGATGGGGTAAGGGTCTAAGGTGATCGTCCTTGCTCGTCCATAGTCATTCAATACTTTTTTAAATGCTGCTTTATCTTTAATACTTTTATTTTTGACTAATAGTTTGACGAGATAATCTTGCCAATCGGTTACTTTTGCATCTTCAATATAAATGTTGTCGAGTACTGCTAAGTTATCACGTAATGTCTGTATAACCTTATCTTCATCCAAAACATGCACACTTGAAGTTTCTGATACACGGTGCTGGTCTACTTTAGTTTGTGTCTCTAAGTAATTCGCAACGTATTTTACATCTGGTTCAGGCAGTAATGGATTGACTTGAATATAAGGTTCATCAATTTCTAAAGCTAATGTTGAGATGATACCGTCATAAGCTTTTAAATCTAATTGTTTTAAATCGCTTAATGAAGCTTGTTTTGTATGATTGATTGTCGGAAACGTCTGTTCTAAACGTGTTGCTAAAACACGGCTGGTACCAATACCAGAACTGCACACGACTAAAATATCTAAATCCTTTGACTCATTTGCTCTGAGCGAACCGCCGAAATGCAAAACTACAAAGGCTGCTTCACTATCTGGAAAGTAGAGTTTCGGCCAAACAATCGATAAGGCATCGAGCACACTGTCAAAAAGCTTCGGATATTTCTTTCGTATCATCTGTGTTAATGGATTGTGTGTTTCGATGTTAGCATTCAGCCGATTGATTGCAGGAATCAAATGCAGTTTCAAACCAGCAGCTAATGTCGGTTTATCATCAAAATGATAATATGAGCTTTCTTCAACCAGCTGAATCAATGCATTGATTTTTGCGTCACTATCTTGCAATTCATCCGCTTGGTTATCTTCTTGTTTTCGTTTAGCACCGCGCAGATGAATCGTAATAAATGTAATTTCAGCCTTGTTGAATGTCACGTCATAAATTTGCGAAAGCTGCTCGGTTAAAGAAACCGCAATATCATATTCTTGTGTATCTTTGACAGATTGATAAATAGATTCATCAATCGTGACATTCTCGCCATGTTTAATGCGGTCAATACCTAATACGATATGCACGGTTAATGTCAGATAACTGGCTTCTGTCAACGTATAGGGCAGGGCACTTAAATGATCCATCAGTACCCGCTCGACTTGGAAAATATTATCTAATTCCACCATCGAAAGTTGAGAAGCGTTGATAGACTGATAAACAAAGTGGTTTTCAATGACAGAATAAACACTTGTACTATTTAAATGATCTACCATTAAATGACTCAGCATTTCCCGCTTCTTCGCTTCTGAACCTGTTAAGAGGACACCTGCACCGCGTCTGCGTTCTAAAGTGAGTTGGTAAGCACCGGCTTCTTGTTCAAGTTCGTCCAGCAGTTTGGTTAATGTGGACTGTGCTACACAGATTTCATGTGCTAAGCTGTACTGTTTAATCGGTTCTTTGCTTTGAATCAGTGCATATAAAATAATGGTTTTTTGTTCTGCAGTGGTTAAATCTAAAGCAGCATTATGACTGATTTCTGATTGAAGCTGATGCAGTGCTGCTTTAGATGCTTGTAATTGAATGCCTTTATTCGGTACACGTTCAATCGTAATGGATAATTCTGCAAGGTCGTGTTCTAATGTTTTTAATTCACGGTGAATGGTACGAGATGAAACCGCAAGCTGCTGTGCGATTTCATAAATCGTAATATAGTGTCCGTGTGATTTAACAAGTATTTCCAGGATTAATTTCTCTCTGTTGCTTAATACCATGGCTTTCACCTGCAATCTTTAATTTAAGAAACGAACCAGGTGCGTTTATTGGTCTTCTTTCAGATTATTGATCAGTTCTTCATATTTAGGAGAATTTAGGAAGTTATCTACTGAAATATGAATGGCATCTGGTGATTGTTTAATCGCTCTGTCTGTAAGTTTATTTTGTGTAATTACAAGTTGTGCATCGCTAGGCAATTGGTTGATAGCTGTGTTAGTGACTTCAATGTTGTCTAAACCAGCTTTTTTGAATTTATTGCGCAGCATGCTCGCTCCCATAGCACTAGAGCCCATACCCGCATCACAAGCAAAGATGACATGGTCGACATTGCTGTAATTGTGGGCATCCACATCTTCAGTGTTGTATTGCTCTGATAAATCTTCTGCTTTATCTGAAGGTGCAGCTGCTTTATCTTTACCGTTTTGATCTTCTTTTAAATTATTAATTAATTCTTCATATTTAGGAGAGTTTAAGAAATTATCTACTGAAATATGAATGGCATCTGGCGTTTGTTTAATGGCTCTGTCAGTTAATTTTTTCTGAGTAATTACAAGTTCAGCATCGCTAGGCAATTGGTTGATAGCTGTGTTAGTGACTTCAATATTGTCTAAACCAGCTTTTTTGAATTTGTTGCGCAGCATACTTGCGCCCATAGCACTAGAACCCATACCAGCGTCACATGCGAAAATAACATGTTTTACGTTGTTATAGTTATGTGCATCTACATCTTCAGTGTTGTATTTATCTAAGAGGGCAGCGTCATTATCTGAAGTACCGGCAGTTGAAGCGGCTGCTGTTTGTTGTGTAGTTGTGCCTTTATCTTCTTTATTACCACTTAATTTTGATGCTACACTTGATTTCTTGCCTTTCGTAGCTTCCATTTTCGCAGTCGCATCTGCTAAATCTTGTTTAGGATCTTTTGTAAATTTCAAAATTAATGCTGAAACTACAAATGATACAAGCGCTGCTAAAATAACACCGATTAACATTGAAATGAATTCACCTTTAGGCGCATTAATTGCATAAACAATAATGGAACCTGGAGAAGCCGGTGTTTTAAATCCGAAATCTAATAATGAATAAGTTGCTACACCAGTCATTCCCCCAAGAATAACTGCAACGAATAGGAAAGGTCGCATTAAAACATATGGGAAGTAAATTTCATGGATACCGCCGAAGAATTGGATAATCCCAGCACCATATGAAGTTGCTTTTGCAGTACCTTTACCAAAAATCATATAAGCTAATAACACACCGATACCTGGACCAGGGTTAGACTCGATTGTGTAAAGAATCGATTGTCCGACACTTGAAGCTTGATCAGCACCAAGCGGTGTAAACACACCATGGTTAATCGCATTATTTAAGAACACAATTTTTGCTGGTTCAACAATAATGCTGACTAATGGTAATAAATGTGCATGGACTAAAGCTTCAACACCTACAGATAGGATATGCATAATGAATTGCATAATCGGTGCTAAAATTTTAAAGCCTACAATTGTCATGATGAAACCTAAAATACCAGCAGAGAAGTTATTAAATAACATCTCGAAACCTTGCGGTGTTCTAGGTTGAATAAATGCATCGGTTTTCTTCATGAGCCAACCTACTAATGGACCCATAATCATGGCACCTAAAAGCATAGGTGTATCCGGCAGTGCTACAATTACCCCCATAGTAGCTGTAGCTGCAATAATACCGCCGCGCATGTCATGAATTAAACGACCGCCGCTGTATGCAATCAGTAACGGAATCAAGTACGTAATCATCGGGCCTGCAAGTTCTGCTAAATCTTTATTCGGGAACCAGCCATTATCGATAAATATTGCTGCGATAAAGCCCCATGCGATAAACGCACCGATATTCGGCATAATCATACTGCTTAAAAATGAGCCGAATGCTTGGACTTTGCGCCCAATCCCCTTATTTTCTTGTGAATTTGACATTGTCATCCACCTCTCTTAATTTCAATTGGTATACATTCATCTTAAGCCTGACATGGATGTTCAAACAATCTAATCTAAATCGTACTTTGTCATATAGATAGTGACAATTAACAAATAGCCTCATATATATAGTAGAAAACATGTAACAAATTCCAAACTTTTGAAAAATAGTTCATGAAATCGTACTGTAAGCGGATTCATAAGAAGTTTATAGTTGCAATTACAAAATCAGTCATTGTAAAATACTTATATTACATGTAAAAGGGGGACAGAAAGTATTACAAACAATTATAGCGCCCGTACAATTAAAGCTGAACAATTGCACTGATTTATACCTTAAAGCAGAAGGTGTAATAGCATTAAAGCTTGAAATTGTCGACGAGGAAGGCAGTGATCGATTATCGGCGGATGCTGTCTCGGACTAGGTCAGTCGTAAGTTTACAGAGTAAAACATCGAGGCAACTCGATGCACAAAGTTTGTAAACAGACCGAAGTTTATATTTTTAAACGGTACTCATAGCAAGGGGAGAAGTACGCCTTTTTGTATGTGTTCAAGTGAGAAGGGGCCATACAAGGTAAAACAAGGCGTTGGATTTATGGTGCAGTTTTATTCGATTCGTTAATAAATTTAATATAAAACTGAATAGATTCCCCCGTATAGGGTAACCGTTAATGAAACGAAAAACGGAGGAATTGAATTATGTGTGGAATCGTAGGATATATCGGATATGATAATGCGAAAGAAGTATTATTAAAAGGATTAGAAAAATTAGAGTACAGAGGTTATGACTCTGCAGGTATCGCACTTGTAAATGATAACGGTACAAAAGTATTTAAAGAAAAAGGCCGTATTGCGGACTTGAGAAAAGTTGCGGACAGCAGTGATGTAGACGGTACAGTAGGTATCGGACATACACGTTGGGCGACTCATGGTGTACCTAACCATGAAAATTCACACCCGCATCAATCAGCGTCAAAACGCTTTACTTTAGTACACAACGGTGTCATTGAAAACTATGAAGAATTACGTGATGAGTATGTTTCAGACGTTAATTTCTTATCAGAAACAGATACAGAAGTCATTGTACAATTAGTAGAACACTTCTCAAATGAAGGCTTAACAACTGAAGAAGCTTTCACAAAAGTAGTGAAACTATTACATGGTTCTTATGCCTTAGCATTATTAGACGAAGAAGACCACGATACAATTTATGTCGCTAAAAACAAATCACCTTTATTAATCGGTGTCGGTGATGAATTCAATGTTGTTGCTTCAGATGCATTAGCAATGCTGCAAGTCACAAATGAATACAAAGAAATTCATGACCATGAAATTGTGATTGTAAAACGCGACAGTGTTGAAATTAAAGATTTAGAAGGCAATGTACAAGAACGCGATACGTACACTGCTGAAATTGATGCAGCTGATGCTGAAAAAGGTGTTTATGATCACTACATGTTAAAAGAAATTCATGAACAGCCTGCAGTAATGCGCCGTATCATTCAAGAATACCAAGATGAAGCGGGCAGCTTGAAAATGGACGATGCGATTGTAGATGAAGTCGCACAAGCAGACCGTATCTACATTATCGCAGCTGGTACAAGCTACCATGCAGGTTTAGTAGGTAAAGAGTTCATCGAAAAATGGGCAGGTGTACCGACTGAAGTACATGTTGCATCTGAATTTGTATACAACACACCTTTATTATCTGAAAAACCATTATTCATCTACATTTCACAATCAGGTGAAACTGCAGACAGCCGTGCAGTACTTGTAGAAATGAAAAAACGCGGTCACAAAGCATTAACAGTGACAAACGTGCCTGGATCAACATTATCTCGTGAAGCGGATCATACGCTATTATTACATGCGGGTCCTGAGATTGCGGTTGCTTCTACAAAAGCATATACTGCACAAATTGCAGTACTAGCTATCTTGTCTCAAATTGTGGCGAAACGTCACGGTAAAGATGCGACAGTCGACTTGCTTCAAGAATTAGCGAAAGTTGCTAATGCGATGGAAGCTATCGTAGACGATGCAGAATTCATGGAACAAATTGCTAAAGATTACTTAGCAACGACACGCAATGCTTTCTTCATCGGTCGTACAATCGACTACAATGTCAGCTTAGAAGGCGCATTGAAATTAAAAGAAATTTCATATATCCAAGCTGAAGGCTTTGCTGGCGGCGAGTTGAAACATGGTACAATCGCATTGATTGAAGACAATACACCGGTTATCGCACTTGCTACACAAGAGAACGTCAACCTTTCAATCCGCGGTAATGTGAAAGAGGTTGCTGCACGCGGTGCGCATACTTGCATCATTTCAATGGACGGCTTAAACAAACAAGATGACACATATGTTATCCCGCAAGTGAATGAATTATTAACACCGCTTGTATCAGTTGTACCATTACAATTAATCTCTTATTATGCGGCATTGCATCGTGACTTAGACGTAGACAAACCACGTAACTTAGCGAAATCAGTTACAGTTGAATAATAGATGATTTATAAGCTGTCATTCTCTTATGAGGATGGCAGTTTTTTTCATGGCACAAAAGTAGATGAAGGTTGCGAAAAAAGCCTGAAAATGCCATAATCAAGGCGATAACATGAACTTGGAGGAAAAGTAATGGATAATGTGAAAGCGATATTCTTAGATATGGACGGAACGATTTTACAAGAAAACAATAGAGTATCTGAAACTACTACAGAAATAATCAAACAATTACGTCAAAAAGGCTATAAAGTCTTTATCGCGACTGGACGTTCGTTTGATGAAATTGAACATTTAACACCAGAAAATTTTGAAATAGACGGAGTCATCTCTTCGAATGGTACAAGAGGCGATGCAGAAGGCAGCACTATTTTTGAGCATAGTTTAACGTTTGAAGCAGTGACACAAATTGTCAGCGAAGCAAAAGCGCAAAACATTTACTATGAGGTGTTTCCATTCAGCGGAAATCGCATGATTTTAAAAGAAGATGAAGATTGGATTCGTGCTACATGCGAAGGAGATACACCTCCGAATAATGTAGGTATCAGCGAGTGGAATTCACGCAAACATGCACTTGCAGGCAATGTGAACTGGGTGGATGCATTACCTGAGACTAAATTCTCTAAAATCTATATGTTCACACCGGACTTAGAAAAAATCACATCTTTCAGAGAGCATTTAATCGAAGAGCAGCAACAACTTGGAATTACTGTTTCGAATTCATCACGTTTCAACGCTGAAACAATGGCAGAAGGCATTGATAAAGGAACAGGAATTAAAGAAATGATTGAACACTATCACATCGATCAAACTGAAACGTTAGTCATTGGAGACAGTGATAACGATCGTTCTATGTTTGCATTCGGACATTACACAGTCGCAATGAAAAATGCACGTCCTGAAATTCAAGCATTGACTAAAGATGTTACATCTTATACAAACGATGAAGATGGGGCAGCACGTTATTTAGAAGACAATTTGCTGAAATAAAACGGCTTTTACGAAAATTATATTAGATACAAAAAGAGCGTCTGAAGGAGCTGGCAGCTGCCTTCAGACGCTTATTTTCATTGCTTATTTTTTGAATTCATCTGAACGTTGATCAATGTCTTTTTTCTTTGACTCTAAATGATCAAATGTTGTATCAGAATAAGTTTCTTTTTCTGTGTCTGCTTTGTCTTTAGTTTGTTCAACTTTATCTTCAACTTGTTCTTTTTTGTCTTTTGCTGCTTGTTTAGCCTTACGTTCTTTGTGAGATGGTTTTGTTCTTGGTGCAAGGTGGCCGGCAGCTGAATTGAAGAATGCGATAATTGCGTGTGTATTTAAGTAATAAACTGCCACACGAACTAACATCGCAATCACCATTACGATAATGATAAGAACATTAGCGATATTTTGAGACATCGATTTCGTTCCAAGGTTAACGAGTTGAACAATCGGTGTGCTCAAAAGAATAACGATAAAGTCTAATAATACAAGACCTAGTAATAATTTGAACCATGAATGCTGTCCATTCTTCATTGATTTAAATGCTTGTTTTACATCTTTGAATGCACCAGCTTGACGATCTTTAAAGTAAGCGGCAGTGTATGCGACAATGATGTAAGTAATTGCCCAAATGAAGAATGATAAAATCAAGCCTAATATTGTTAAAGCAATTAATTGAACTGCGATGTATGCACCGATATGTTCCATGAAGTAGTTTTGGCCGCCTCTTACTGCGCTGCCGAAAACTGCACTGAATAATTGCGTTAACACGTAGCGGATCAGACTTAAAATAATGATAAACAGCAGTGTGAATAAAGCTAATTTAACTGCTTTTAAGTAACTGCCTTTCTTAAATGCAGAAAGGGCATCTGTAAAACTTACTTTCTCTTTATTGATACCTTTATATATAATATTGATAGCACCAGCAGCTAAATGGTAGCCGGCGAATATAAAGAAAGCAAGCGGCAAGATAACAGCAAAGAGTATCGCAATAATAATTTGCGGTGAAAACTGTTGCGTCATCATAGCCATCATTACGAGTTGCGCTGCCTGAGATAATGGTTGTAAACTGAGTCCAACCAGTAAAATAAAGACAATGAATGTTAGAATACTAAAAACAGCTATTTTAACATTTTGCGGTTTTGCGTTTTGTATTGCTTGTTTATGAAATTTAAACAATGGCTTAGCACTCCTTTGATATGATATAAACACAATATCAAAAAATAGCGGAGTTTCAAATTAAAAAATAAAGATTACAGACAAAATGTTACATTTTGTTTAATAATAAACTTATATGAGGGTGATGACTTTGAAATTTGCAGTAATAACAGATGTGCACGGAAACATGGATGCACTTCAAACAGTACTACGAGATATTGATAGAAGAGGGGATATCGACCATATTTATAATCTAGGAGATATTATAGGTATCGGTCATAATACCAATGAAGTTTTAGGTATGGTGACATCCAGAGATGATATTACGTCTATTGCAGGCAATCATGATGAAGCAATTATGTCTGTGATTAACAAGACACCATATCCAGAAGATTTAAAAGATAAATTCTTAGAACACCATCATTGGATCGCAGAACACTTAAACCCGCAGTACTATGATTATTTAAATGAATTGCCGAGAGAGTTTAAGTTAGATGTCTTCGGACAATCTGTATTAGGTATTCATTATGAAATAGAAAACGCGAAATTAGACCAGCCGATTGATCAAATTCCATTCAGTCCGATTGTCGAGCCGACAGCATCGCATATGGCGGAATTGTTTAAAGATAAAGAAGCGGATTTGATTTTATTCGGCCACAACCATACGCTGCATCATTTTGTTCAAGAAGATACAGCATACTTTAATCCAGGTTCGGTAGGCCTCAACAGAGCACCTTATACAGTCTACGGAATTGTGACGATTACACCTGAACAGTTTAATGTCGAACAAGTCCGTGTGGTATATGATAACGAACGTTTCATTGATGGCTTTGAAACAAAACAAGTACCAGGCAGACAGTTGATTTTTGATAAGTTTATTCAATAAAACAAATTAAACCGGCGACTCAAGATTAGTCTGAGCCGCCGGTTTGTTTCGTATATTTATTTTAAGAGGTTGCGGTGATGTGTTCGCATAATGTTGTTCGGCTATGCGGATTTTCATGCGATTCTAATTGGATGGTCATATGATGAATATTCAATGCATTCAGTTCTTTTTCTATTCGCTGCAGCAAAGCTTCGCATTCTTTAATTGATAAAGTATCGCTGACGACTGCATGGCAGCTGAAAGCATTTAAATCATTGGAAATCGTCCAGACATGACAATCATGTACATTTTGAATAGCTTCCTCTGATTTAACAGTTTCTACGACTTGATCAATATCGATATCTTTAGGTGTGCCTTCCATCAAGATATTAAGCGAATCTTTGATTAAGCCGTAACTGCTTTTAAGCAATAATAATGAAACGAGCAAACTTGCGATAGGGTCGGCAATAGTAAAGTTGAAAGCCCAAATCAATATTGCTGCTGCAATTGCGCCGACAGAACCTAATAAGTCGCCGAGGACGTGCAAGAAAGCACCGCGCATATTGATATTATGCTTTGTATCTCCGCCGCTCAACATCAGCCAAGCGACAACGATGTTGACAATTAAGCCTGTTACACTGATGAATAACATTTCAGCAGATAAGACTTCTTGAGGAGAAGCAAAACGTCTGAAAGCTTCAATCATAATACCGATACTGATGACAAATAAGAGCACACCGTTGAATAAAGCGGCTAAAATTTCAAAACGTTTGTAGCCGAAAGTCATATTCATCGTAGCGTGGCGTTCTGCGTATTTAAATGCAAATAAGGCAAAGCCTAATGAGAACGCATCACTTAGCATATGCACACCATCTGAAAGCAAAGCTAAACTATTTGCTATGAAACCTCCGATTAATTCAACGACCATAAATGCGGCTATGATGATAAATGATAGTGTTAAGACACGTTTGTTGTTAGTATGCACATGGTTGTGATGATGGTGATGTGCATGTTCATGAGAATGGCTCATAAGCAATCTTCCTTTCTAATCAACAGGATGTTCTGCATGGTGTATAGCTTGTGCTAAAAGCGTTACGACATGTTGATCATCGAGCATATAAATTTTGGATTGGCCTTGGCGCTGATCTTTTACAAGTTCAGCATGACGAAGGATTTTCAATTGATGCGATACATTCGATTGAGAAAGTCCCAGGGTATGACTGATATGTCCGACACTGCAAGGCCCTTGTTTTAATAGATGCATAATTCGGATGCGGTTAGGTTCGCTTAACGCTTTGAAAATATCAGTGACTTGCGCTAGTGTCCGACTGCTTAATTCATGATTTGACAAGCTTACCACTCCTTAAATTAATATATGAACATTTATTCATATATTAATTTACAACGTTGTGCATACGAAGTCAATAGCGCAATTTGTACAGCTGTTTCAATAAAGCGATAGAGGGAAAAGTTCAACTATGATAATAAATTAACAGGAGTGATGGACTTGAGTATTTTAGTATTAGGTTCAAACGGGGGTGTCGGCAAGTTTATCGTTTCAAAATTAAAAGATGCTGATCAAAATGTCACTGCAGCTTATCGTAAAGATGAACAAGTTGAAAAAGCGGAAAAAGAAGGCTTAGATGCAAAAAACGTGGATGTTGAAACAGACAGCATTGAAACATTAGCTGACAAATTCAAAGGCTATGAACAGCTTGCCTTTTCAGTGGGTTCAGGCGGCAGTACTGGTGCGGATAAAACGATTATTGTCGACTTAGATGGTGCTGTCAAAGCGATTGAAGCCAGCAAGAAAGCAGGCGTAAAGCACTTCGTGATGGTTTCTACATTTGATTCAAGAAGAGAAGCTTTCGATGATTATGAAGCACTTAAGCCCTATACTATTGCAAAACACTATGCGGATAATCATCTGCGTGATTCTGGATTAAACTATACGATTGTACATCCGGGTGCATTACTTGATGATGCTGGAACAGGGAAAGTTGAAATTGAAAAATTATTTGATGAAGGCGGTTCTGTTCCTAGAGAAGATGTTGCGGCAACCATCGTTGAAGTATTAACTAACAAGCAATTCCAAGGCGGCGAATTCCAAGTTATTGCTGGAGATCAACCGATTCAAACAGCTTTAGAAAACTTCTATAAGTAAACTTTAAATAGTATGTCATTATGTTAAAGGAAGGTCAGTAGTATCTGGCCTTCTTTTTTAATAAAAGCGAGTCAGAAAGCGTTTGTATTTGTTATAATTGAATGGATAATAAAGTGGAGGTCAAAGTTCGGATGAAAATTTCAAAGACAAAGATATATGAAAAAATTGCCGACATCTTGTTAGAAAAAATTAAATCGGGCGAGTATGCGGTCGGAGACAAATTGCCTTCCATTCAAGCGCTTGCTAAGGATTATGGTGTAAGTGTGGCTTCAGTACGTGAAGCTTTCAATGCGTTAAGAACAATAGGAGTTATTGAAATCAAACAAGGGTACGGCACATTTGTGACCAAACAAGAACCTGTCTTTTTTGATTTAGACGATACTTCGCTGACAAGAAAACAAATTGAAGATTTATTAGAACTGCGGGAAATCGTGGAGCTTGCTACGGTGAAAAAAGCAGCTGAATTAAGATCAGAGGAAGATTTAAAAGCATTAGACGCTGCATTAGGATTAATGCAAAAAGCAGTGTCTGACGGAACATCAGGGGAAGCGGCTGACTTGCAGTTTCATCTTGCTGTAGCAAAAGCAGCACAAAATGACATGTTGTTTGATTTACTGAATAATATTTCAGACGTTATTCAAGAAACAATGAAAGAGACACGTAAAGTGTATCTGTTTGATAAAGAAAAAGCGCTGCTTCGTTTATATGAAGAACATAGAAAAATTTATCTTGCAGTTCAAGAAAAAGATGCTGTACAAGCGCAGCAGCAAATGCATGAACATCTCGAAGAAGTACGTGATACGATTTTGCAGAACATCAAAAACAAATAAGATGAAATTATATGGAACAAGTCTCTATAATGAGGCTTGTTTTATTTTATTTTGTTTAAAGCAGAATAAAAGTGAAAAAAGTTTGAACAAAATGTTAAACATCTGATGACTAGATGATTAAAGAGCGCTATAATGTACGAGTAATCTTTTCTATTCTTAAATTAAGCAGCAGACGTTGTGGGGATGCCTGTTGGGGTTTTAATGGTTTAAGCAATAGGAATCATTAAATTTAATCGGGCTCACGCGTTCACAAGTTTTTGCGAACGGGGAAAGGGTGTAAAAAATGAAAGTCAGTTTATTCTCAACTTGTTTAGTTGAAGCTTTCCATACACGTATCGGTGTGGCTACTGTGGAATTGCTGGAAAGATTAGGCTGCGAAGTAGATTATCCTGCTTCACAAATCTGCTGCGGACAACCTGCATTCAACTCTGGTTATTTCGAAGATGCAAGACAATCAGCTAAACAAATGATTAAAGCATTTAAAGATTCAGAATATGTCGTTGCGCCATCAGGTTCTTGTATTACAATGTTCAAACATTATCCAAGTTTATTCGAAAATGATCCTGTGATGCATAAAGAAGCGGTTGCACTTGCAGATAAATCATACGAACTTACACAATTTATTGTTAATGTCTTAGGTATTACAGATGTCGGAGCGTCGCTTAAAGGCAAAGCAACACTTCATCCGTCATGTCATATTACTAGAATTTTAGGAGTAGTTGATGAACCTAAACAATTATTAAGCAATGTCAAAGGTCTAGAATTGGTCGAATTGCCTAAGTATTATAATTGCTGCGGTTTCGGCGGTACATTTGCGGTTAAAATGTCAGATGTATCCAGTGAAATGGTAGATGAAAAAGCACATTGTGTAGATGAAACAGGTGCAGATTATTTAGTAGGTGCAGATGCCAGCTGCTTAATGAATATTGAAGGCCGTTTGAAACGTATTAAAAGCAAAGTGAAAGTACTTCATATTGCTGAAGTATTGAATCATCAGCTTGAAGGGGCGGTGCATTAAGATGGGTATGCGTATCGGAGATAAATCCTTTAAAGATGCTTTTAAAATTGAAAAGCAGAATAAATTTATGCGCGGTGCTGTAAGCTCAGCACAAGATGGTTTGCGTGTGAAAAAACTAAAAGCACAAGAAGAACTTGGAAATTGGGAAGAATGGCGCCAGTTATCCGCTGAAATCCGCCAACATACATTAGAAAACTTAGATTATTATTTAAATCAGCTTTCTGAAAATGTAGCGAAATTAGGCGGTCACGTCTACTTTGCAGAAACTAAAGAAGAAGCTTCTGCTTATATTGCAGATGTAGTGAAAAAGAAAAATGCGACAAAAGTCATCAAATCTAAATCAATGGTAACTGAAGAAATTGAAATGAACCATGCACTACAAGATATCGGTGCTGAAGTTGTAGAAAGCGACTTAGGCGAATTCTTGCTTCAAATCGACCACGAAGATCCGCCTTCACATATCGTAGCACCGGCACTGCATAAAAACCGCGGTCAAATCCAACGTGTATTAAATGCTAAAGAAGGCTACCAAGGCAGCGATGATCCGACAGAAATGGCGAGATTTGTACGTAAAATCATGCGTGAAAAATTCTTGGCAGCTGAAGTAGGGGTAACAGGATGCAACTTTGCTGTAGCAGACAGCGGAAGCTTCTGCCTTGTAACTAACGAAGGAAACGCACGTATGACAACTACTGTACCTAAAACACAAATTACTGTAATGGGTATGGAACGTATTGTACCGTCATTCAAAGAAATGGAAGTATTAGTCGGTATGCTTTCACGCAGTGCAGTAGGACAAAAATTACCAAGTTATGTGACTACACTTACAGGCCCAAGAGGAGAAGGAGAAATTGATGGTCCGGAAGAATTCCATTTAGTTATTGTTGATAACGGTCGTTCTTCTATTTTAGGTACACAATTCCAAGAAATCTTGCAATGTATTCGTTGCGGTGCTTGTATGAACGTTTGTCCGGTTTACAGACATTCAGGCGGCCACAGCTACGGTTCTATTTATCCAGGACCAGTCGGTGCAGTCTTATCACCATTGCTTGGCGGCTATGAAGAATATGGACAATTACCATATGCATCATCACTATGTGCAGCATGTTCAGAAGCATGTCCGGTTAAAATTCCGCTTCACGAACTCTTACTTAAACACCGTCAAGTCGAAGCAGAAGAACTCAAAAAATCTGCTTTAGGAGAACGCTTAGTCATGAAAGGGTTCGGTATCGGTACAACTAAACCGCATCTCTTCCAATACAGTATTAAAATGGCAGGACCTGCACTTAAACCGTATGCCAATAAAGACGGCTGGGTAGAAAAAGGTCCGAAACCATTACATGCTTGGACACAATCCAGAGATTTCCCAACACCTGAAAAAGAACGTTTCAGCCACTGGATGAAAGCACACTTGAAAGAGAAAGAAGGGGAAAACAAATGACTGGATTAATTTCTAATAAAGAAAAGTTCTTAGCAAACATTCAAAATGCTTTAGAACGCAAAACACCAGCAAACGTAGTTAAACCTGAATGGTCAGTACAACCGCAATATAAAACTTTGGCTGACTTAACACCCGATGAACTCGTGGATCATTTAGAACATGAATGCGAACGCATCCATACTGTGTTCAAAAAAACTACAAAAGCTAACTTAAATGAGATTTTAAGAGCTACTATCAAACAATTCGGCGGCAACCCTGTTGTCAGATTTGATGATCCGCGCTTTACTGAATATCAAGTGGACTTAAGCGAATTCAATACAACTGTTTGGGATGAAGCACAACCTGAACAAAGCAAACGTGCAGCACAATCTGCACAAGTCGGTATCACTTTCAGTGATTACTGTCTAAGCGAGAGCGGTACTATTGTTTTATTCTCAGGCAAAGGACGCGGACGTGCAGTCAGCTTAATGCCTGAAACATATATTGCTATCATTCCAAAATCAACAATCGTGCCAAGATTTACACAAGCAGCAGATGGTTTATATGATAAAAACCAAGAAGATGCACGCTTCCCATCTTGCGTCAACTTCATTACAGGTCCATCCAATTCTGCAGATATCGAAATGAACTTAGTAGTAGGGGTACACGGTCCGGTAAAAGCAGCTTATATCGTTGTAGATGATATTTAATTTTGATTCAAAACACAAAGAACCGAACAAAAACACATGATGTTTTTCGTTCGGTTCTTTTTCCTATTTAAAAGACCTAGGCTTTTCCAGGGCCTAGGTCTTATGCAAATTTTTATGAAATGGAGCCGCATCAGCAACTCTTTCGACATTAATCATATTAATTACCTTATGTAGCAAATGTTAAGTTATTATTAACATACTTCTATTATAAGGGGGGAAGCCTGACCAATACAAGTAATATTTGAAATAATTTGTAAAATAATTTGAGTGATAATTGTTTTAAAGATAAGTATGAGAACAATAGAAGTAATACATGGAAAATGACATTCTTTGGTTTTTAACTTTTGTAAATATTTTAAGTATACTACCACCTTGAAGAAAATATTGTTATAATATCTTAGATAACGCTATCATGATGAATTCCATAAGAATGGTCGAATAAACAACCGATACATAATCAAGCATAGAATGAAATAATAATGGAGGTGCACGGATTTATGCCATTGTTTTTAGACCCGATTTTTAAAGAAAGAATCTGGGGCAGTGATCACTTAACGCAATACGGTTATCAATTGCCTCATGCAAACGTGGGTGAAATATGGGCTGTTTCTGCACATCAAAATGGTGACAGTGTCATTACTGACGGGCCATTTGAAGGTCGAACATTAAGTGAGGTTTGGCGTGAACATAAAGAATTATTTGGAGATTTCCCGAGTTCTGAATTTCCATTAATGGTTAAAATGATTGATGCACAAGAAGCATTATCTGTACAAGTTCATCCTGATACAGCTTATGCTTATGAACATGAAGATGGAGATTTCGGAAAGAAAGAATGCTGGTATATTATCGAAGCAGAAGAAGGTGCGGAGATTATTTACGGCTTGAATACAGATTCTAAAGAAGATTTTATCCGTGCTTTAGATAATGAGGAACATCATAATCTATTCAAACATATTCCTGTCAGTGCAGGCGACTTTTTCTTTGTGCCGAATGGCATTGTACATGCGATAGGCAAAGGAATTGTGGTATATGAAGTCACACAATCTTCTGATGTTACGTATCGTATCTATGATTATAATCGCAGAGATGAAGCGGGCCAGGCACGTGAAATGCATATCGAAAAAGCTAAAGATGTTGTAGAAGTGCGTGCTGACAGTCCGAATGTGATTCCGGAAACTGAAATTATCGATAACCATAAACGTACATCATATATTAATAATGATGCCTTTACGGTTGTGAAATGGGAAATTACAGGTACGCTGAGTTATATGAAGCCGAGAGAATTCTGCCTAGTGACCGTGCTTTACGGTGAAGGCGAATTGATTACGGATGGCGATGTATTTTCAATTCGTCCCGGAAGCAGCTTTATTTTAACGTCAGAAGACTTGGATAATATCTTTAAAGGCGACTTAACTGTGATGATTACGTATGTATAAAGAAACAGAGGTGTAATGGCATGCGAAAATTTTTATATATTACATTGATATGCGGTATTTTATCAGGTGCAGGCGTATTTATGAATTTCCCACAGTATCCTAATTTATTGATCCCCGCCGGTTTTTCGATTTTAGGTATCTTATGTGTATGTGTAACGATACCGGACAAGCAAACCAGCAATATGTTGAAATTCGGAGGATTTTTAATTAATTTTATGCCGCTGATGGCAATCATATTTATGCCGAAATAATAAGTCTGACTTGTATCAAAGCGATGCATTTTATATAAATGTTTAGAACAAGATTTGCAATATAGGGTTGAAGCGGACAGCTGCGATAAGGGTATATTGCACTTAAATCAATTTATAAATGAAGAAGGAGCAGTATCATAATGACTGAAGAAACAAACTATTTCTGGTTGAACTGCGGTTTTAATCGATGGAATCATAATGAACCCTTAGTCGGACAAACGACTTTGTTTGAATCAGGGGCACAATTCAATCCTACGCAAGGTTTTCGTGCGTTTAAAAAAGCGAAAGCCGGTGACAAGGTCATCTTTTATCAAGTACAAACAGATGCAGGATTGCTCGGCAGCGGTGAAATCATTAGTGTACAAACAGGTGCACAACATAAGATCCGTGTACAATTCAGATTAACAGAAGCATTGAAGCCGCTGACTGCAGATTATTTAAAACGCAGCGAACAATTAGAGTTTCGCATTAACAATATGAAAGAAACGTTGTTCAATCAAATTACAAAAGAAGAATTTGATTTAATCGAACAATTAGGCAAAGGCACAACGAAAGTGCCAAGATATTTCTTCTTGGCAGAAACGCTGGACTTTGAACCAGGAGAAACCTATACCATCTTTACACATACTTATAACGGCATTAAGCGTAACGGTTATCACTATTATACGCAGCTTGAAATCGGAGATAAAATTGTCTTTTACAACCGTAATGCGGATCATTCAGTCATCGGTTTAGGCGAAGTGACGCAGCATATTCGCGAATTGCCTCCGATTCCCGGACGTACAAACAGTACTGCCATCGAAGTTCGTTATGATGAAGACATCAACCCGGTGAATTTAACAACATTAAATAAACATCCGAGACTTAAAAACTTATATTACTTGCAAGAAAATGCGAAACAAGCTATTGCGAGTATGTCGCAGGCACAATTTGATGCGATTATTGAAATGAGTAAGAATGACGGCATGAAGCCGCAATTTGAAGCCATCCGCAAAAATAATGTGGTAAATCATCTAGATGAAGAAATCAAACCATTTATTCTGCTTGTGATTCAAGATAAGGATCGTGCAGAAGGCTTGAAAGCGGCTGAAAACCTGCTTCAAAAGACCAATGCGAAACCAGTGATTACAACAGGGCATCCTGATTTCACTGAAGATATGCTTTACGGCAAGTATTTACCGAACGAAGCAGGCGCATTGTATTACAGAGAAGGCTTTATTACGGAATTAATGCCGAGAACTGATCGCAGTTATTTAGTCATTGATAACTTTAACCGTATCGACCCGGATATTTTCCAAACATTCATTAATGTATTAGAAGGCTATGAAGTGACATTACCGCGCTATAATAGAGACGGCTCAATGGTTAAATGGTCTAAAAATAAAGATTCCTTCTATCATTTCAATCCTAACTGGCATATTATCGGTGTCACATATGATGATTTAGAAACCATTAAACAAAAGTACTCAGAACAGTTCTTAAAGTATGCGCGTATCGTAAAAGTTAATCACGATTAAGCATGACTAATTAATCATTTCAGACCTTAGGCAAATTAAGTGTACCTAAGGTCTTTGTTATGGAATTAAACAGATCAAACGTATCAATTAAGTACGTCTCCTTTAAATCTTCAGCACAACGGGTAAACTATAATTACAAGCAATTAGAGAAAAAATAATAAGAAAGGAGCGTTGATGACATGCCGATAATTTATTATGACGGCAATTGTGTTTATTGCTACAACTATGCGATATGGCTGATTAGACACGGCTTATCGAAAAGTTATGAATTTGCGACATTAAAAGGACCTTCCGGAGAAGCATTGCAGCGTCAGCATCCAGGGGTCTTAGAATTAAATACTGTCGTGCTGCAAGAAGGCGTTCGGCTTTACTTTAAATCAACCGCAATTGCGAAATTATTAATGTCGCTCACAGAAGAAAAATGGCTCGGGCTGGCACTGACATTGGTTCCAAAACCTTTGCGTAATCTAGGTTATAACTTATTTGCAAACAACAGAGATAAAATGTGGCATGCAACGTGGCAGAAGCCTAGCGACTATGAACGTTCATTCTTTATAGATTTGCCTGACAAGATTAAAAAAGAATATGGCTGAAATTAAAATTCGGCTCTGTATTAAAACGATAAAAAGTTTAATTGAGAATGGAAATGCATATTCAGGTATTTTCATTCTCTTTTTTAGTGACAGCACAAGCAATTCTGTACTCATTCCTTATATGCATAACAGGTACAGAAACGGGTAAAACTAAATAGGGCAGTAAAATGACAGCTCAGAGTTCTAAATTAGAATTATTTTAAATTAAGGCCTAAACAGCTTTACAGATTAGAATGATTATAATATAATAGTTATTACAAAGAGAGAACGATAACTAAAGGAGCGATTATTTTTATGGCAAACAAACAAGATGTAGTAGATGTACTCAATGAACAAGTAGCAAACTGGACAGTGTTATACACTAAAATCCACAACTTCCATTGGTTTGTGAAAGGACCTCATTTCTTCTCTTTACATGTTAAATTTGAAGAATTATATAATGAAGCAAGCGAACACATTGATGAATTAGCTGAACGTATTCTAGCAATCGGCGGCAGCCCAGTTGCGACAATGAAAAAAAGCTTAGATGCAGCGATTGTTGATGAAGCTGAAACTGAAAAAACTGCAGAAGATATGGTGGCTTCAATTTCTAAAGACTTCACAAATATCTCTGAACAACTTGAAAAATCAATCAGTGTTGCAGGAGATGCAGAAGATGATGTATCACAAGATATGTTAATCGCATTACAAACTTCAGTTGATAAACACAACTGGATGTTCCAATCATTCTTAGGAAAATAATAGAATTTATTAATAATTGAAGATGAAACGTTGAAATAGGGGCTGGGACATTAATGTGACTCAGAACCGAAAACAGGAAGATTTTCATGATAAAAAATGAAAAATCTTCCTGTTTTAATTTTAAATAGA
>NZ_QPMO01000034.1:0-2333 GCF_003344575.1 Staphylococcus sp. EZ-P03
TCATCATACGATTAAAACCTTTTGACATATCCGATAAACTTTTATTTAATTCAGTACCATCATAAACATTTCTAACGGTCAACGTAAGGAATGTTTTGCATTTATATTAAAATAGACAGCCCCGCCACCTAAAAATGGCTCATAATAATTATTTATAATTGAAGGTAGAGCATCATTAATATGATTTAATTCTCTTTCTTTTCCCCCTGGATATTTTAATAAGGGACGAAGGTTTTTATTTTCTGCCATAGTATTTCTCTCCTTTTATATTTATCTAAAAATTTGCCACCACTTCTTTTTTTCATCTTTTTTCATTTCTTCTTTATTTATTCCTTCATCAATCTGTGTTTCTGATTCTTTTTCTTCAAGTTCTAATTTCAATGATTCAAGTTTTTTATTAGAAATCAAAGTTAACTGTTGTTGTTGGTCTAAAAGTTTTTCTAAGTTTGCTCTTGATTTATTCGCTTCTTCTAACTGCTCTTCTAGTACCTTTATCAGTTTATCCTTTGCTTGTTTCTTCTGCTGTACGGTGCTGTTCATTCGTTGTACGCTGTTGTACACTTGCTGTACACTCTTTATTATCAATTCGTACATCAAATTCTTCTGCTAATTTCAAAAAGGCTTGGTGATCATACTCCAGAGATTCATTTTCATAAATTCTTGTATCTTTATTAATTGCTTTAATTTCAAGCTTTTCAAGTCTTCTTCTTACTTTTTGTCTTGGTTGATTTAATTCATCACATAAGTTTTTTATTGTATAAATTTTCTCCTTCATATGCCACCTCACTTATAAATCATTCTATCATAATGCTGTACAAATCGTTGTACGCTGTTGTACAGTGCTGTACACTCCACTAAATATATTTATAAACTGTTGTACGACTAATTTTTAAATTTTTAGCTATTTCTGTTGGAGAATGATCTGGATTTTCTTCTAAATATTCCTTTACTAAATTTTCTTTTGAAGGTCTTCCGTTGTTATCAGTCCATTTTCTTCCTTCTCTCTTCATTCTTAGATCCCTTATCATTCTAGCTTCTTCTAAGTGATCACTTTGCTTTTGATAATTTCTTTTATTTTTTTCAATAGGAATATCAGTTAATTTTACAATATCATCAATGGTAAAGTTATAATATTGTCTATCATAAGTTTCTAAAGCTGATTTAATATCATCTTCTTCTAAGGGATTAGAATGTTCTATTTCCTTCAATTCATCAAAAATTTTATACATATCTTCTCTAACTTCATTTTTTGGAATATTACACTTAACAACAATAAATCGCCATACACATTAAATAAAAATATCTATGACCACCCTTAACCTTATAACTTTGCCTTAGCCACCAATCATAAAGATCTCTCTTTATATCCCATCTTTTAGCTCTCCTTATCTCCCTTAACAATCACTCTTTCATACCACTCTGGAAACTTCTCTTCTGCTTCTTCTAAACTATATTGAGTTGGTCTAAATCGCTTTTTTATATCTACTCTATTTTTTTCTTCATCTGCATAGGAATTAATATAATCTAAAGTAACTCTTTCACCAGTTTTAAAAGCCTTTACTGGTAAATCATATTTATCATTTCTAGAGCCAACCATTCTAAAACCTTGATTGATTGACTGATACTGTATCTGCTTTTCTTGTGAAGTTGCCTTATACTCCCACATTTTAAAGGTTAAATCATACTTTAACTGCTTCATCTGAAGCTTAATATTCGGATATAAATCAATCGGTTTCTCAAATACATAGTAAATATGAAGACCTGTACCACTCATTACAATAAAAGTCGGCTGAGGAAGCGTCCTAAGCCCTGGCTTTTTACCTATTCTTGAAAATAAATTCATTAACTCATTTTTACCTACTGCATCAAGATCAAAAACTAAAGCATTCATCTGTTGAGCATACTCTAAGCGATTTACACGACCTCTATAAGCTAAACCAGAACACAAAGTCATAGGATTATTCTCTACAAACTCTCTATAATCTTCTTCCCAGGTATCATTAAGCATGATTCTTCTTCTCAGCTTTCTTTCTGTACCTTCATCTTTAGGATCCTTATATAAATAAATAGCATTAGGTTTAGAATAATCTCCTGTCATTTCTCCTTCATCTTGGTTATTAGGAAATATATATCTATAAAATTCTTCTCCCTTTACTTCTTCATAATAAAAACTCAATAACTCTTCTACTTCCTTATAATTCTTCTTCTTATTCTTTATATTATTACTCATATAAATCACCCCTTTTAAAACAATACCCCTAAAGACTACTTAGGGGACTTAGGTTATCAATATATTTTTTGAACACTTTTAGCATATCATAATTTTAACTCTT
>NZ_QPMO01000056.1:0-569 GCF_003344575.1 Staphylococcus sp. EZ-P03
AATGCCTCACATTTGTGCCACCTAAAAAGGAGCGATTTACATATGAGTTATGCAGTTTGTAGAATGCAAAAAGTGAAATCAGCTGGACTAAAAGGCATGCAATTTCATAATCAAAGAGAGCGAAAAAGTAGAACGAATGATGATATTGACCATGAGCGAACACGTGAAAATTATGATTTGAAAAATGATAAAAATATTGATTACAACGAACGTGTCAAAGAAATTATTGAATCACAAAAAACAGGTACAAGAAAAACGAGGAAAGATGCTGTTCTTGTAAATGAGTTGCTAGTAACATCTGACCGAGATTTTTTTGAGCAACTGGATCCAGGAGAACAAAAACGATTTTTTGAGGAAAGTTATAAATTATTTTCCGAACGATATGGCAAGCAAAATATTGCTTATGCAACAGTTCATAATGATGAGCAAACCCCTCACATGCATTTAGGTGTTGTGCCTATGCGTGATGGAAAACTGCAAGGAAAAAATGTGTTTAATCGTCAAGAACTGTTATGGCTACAAGATAAATTCCCCGAGCATATGAAAAAACAGGGTTTTGAGTTGAAGCG
>NZ_QPMO01000027.1:0-9913 GCF_003344575.1 Staphylococcus sp. EZ-P03
ATCCCTAAAGGTCAAAATGGTGCGGATGGTCAATCAATCACAGTAAGATCAACAGCACCAGATGCGGATGGCAATACAGTTGTGACATTCTCTGATGGCTCAACAATCACTATCCCTAAAGGCGTTAAAGGAGATACAGGTGCAGCCGGCACAAATGGTGTAGATGGAAAATCAATCACTATTACTGGCACAACGCAAACACCAGACGGCAACACAGAAGTAACGTTCAGCGATGGCACAAAAGTAGTCGTTCCTAAAGGAAACAAAGGTGATAAAGGTGAAGACGGTACATCTGTAACAATCACAGGTACAGAGGTTCAACCAGACGGCGCAACTAAAGTAACATTTAGTGATGGCAGAGAAATCACTATCCCTAAAGGTGAAAAAGGCGATAAAGGTGACGCAGGTGAAAACGGAACTTCAGTAACAGTAACAAATACAGAAGTTCAACCAGACGGTTCAACAAAAGTAGTCTTCAGCGACGGTAAATCTTTAGTTATCCCTAAAGGTGAAAAAGGTGATGATGGCCAATCCATCACAGTAAGATCAACAGCACCAGACGCTGATGGCAATACAGTTGTAACATTCTCAGATGGCTCAACAGTTACAGTTCCAAAAGGTGCGAAAGGCGACAAAGGTGTCGATGGTCAATCTATTACAGTAAGATCAACAACTCCAGATGCGGATGGCAATACAGTAGTGACATTCTCAGACGGAACAACTATCACAGTACCAAAAGGTACTAAAGGTGATAAAGGCGACAAAGGCGATAAAGGTGATAATGGTGTAGATGGCAAATCTATTACAGTTACATCAACAGCGCCTGATGCCGATGGCAACACAGTTGTGACATTCTCAGATGGTTCACATGCTGTGATTCCTAAAGGAGATAGAGGTGCAGATGGTACTTCAGTAACTATTACAGGAACTGACACATTACCAAGCGGTGATATCAAAGTTACATTCAGTGATGGTCATGAAATTATCGTTCCAAAAGGTGCGAAAGGCGATGCTGGCCAATCTGTTACAGTCGTAAGACATTCTAAAACTCCTGAAGGCAACACAGTAGTTGATTTCAGTGACGGCAGCAGCATTACTATTCCAAAAGGAGACAAAGGCGATAAAGGTGAAGACGGTACATCTGTAACAATCACAAGTACAGAAGTTCAACCAGATGGTACAACTAAAGTGACATTCTCAGATGGACGCGAAATCAATATTCCTAAAGGCCAAGATGGAAAATCAATTACAATTACTAAAGCTGAACCAGATGCAGATGGTAATATTGCGATTGATTTCAGTGATGGATCTAAAGTTACCGTACCAAAAGGCAAAGATGGTACTTCAGTAAGCATTACAAATACTGAAACATTACCAAACGGCGATATTAAAGTCGTCTTCAGTGATGGCCATGAAATCACAGTACCTAAAGGTACAAAAGGCGACAAAGGTACAAAAGGCGACAAAGGTGATAAAGGTGCGGATGGAAAATCTATCACAATCACATCATCAACTGTTCAACCAGATGGCAATACGAAAGTAGTCTTCAGCGATGGACACGAAATCGTAGTACCAAAAGGTAAAGATGGAAAATCAATTTCTATCGTTTCAACTTCACGCGACGCAGATGGTAATACTGTTGTGAACTTCAACGACGGTACTTCAGTTACTATTGCGAAAGGTGATAAAGGAGACCAAGGTATTCCTGGTAAAGATGGCAAAGACGGCAAATCAATCACTGTAGTTAAATCTGAGCTTCAACCAAATGGTGATACAAAAGTAACGTTCTCAGACGGACGCGAAATTACAATTCCAAAAGGCAAAGATGGTACATCTGTTACAGTGAATGGAGCACATCCAGACGCAGACGGCAATACTGTTGTAGAATTCAGCGATGGCAAAACAATTACTGTATTGAAAGGCAAAGACGGTAAAGATGGACGCGACGGTGTTGACGGAAAAGATGGAAAATCTATTACTATCACAGGTCAAAAAGTTGATCCGAACGGTAATACAATTGTTGAGTTCAGCGACGGAAACTCTGTCACAATTCCAAAAGGCAAAGACGGTACATCTGTAACAGTCAAAGATTCACATCCTGATGCGGATGGCAACACAGTTGTAGAATTCAGCGATGGCAATACTATCACAGTCTTAAAAGGCAAAGATGGCAAAGACGGAAAAGATGGCAAATCAATTACTGTAGTCGGACAAAAAGTTGATCCGAACGGAAACACAATCGTTGTCTTCAGTGACGGTCGTGAAATCACAATTCCAAAAGGCAAAGATGGTGCATCAGTATCTGTAAAAGATTACCACTTTGACCATGATGGCAATACAATTGTTGAGTTCAGCGACGGTAATACAATTACAGTCTTAAGAGGTAACGATGGTCTTGACGGTCGTGATGGCCGCGACGGCAGAGATGGACGTGATGGCAGAAATGCAGTACCGACTCCACCTGCATATATCGTTAATAACTACATTGATGGATATAACACAAATGTAATCATCTTCAGTGATGGTCAACGTGTTGAAATTCCATGCGATGCTTATGGATATCCTGTTGCAATTGTAGGATATAACCATGATGCAATTGGTAATGTGGTATTACAATGTGCAGATAATACAAGAATTATCGTACCTTGTACAAAACCAGTCACACCAAAAGTGTCAATTCCAATGATTCCATTGGTACCAGCACAACCAAGTGTTCCTGTACAACCACAAGTGCCAGTGGCACCGCAAGTACCAGTGACACCACAAGTACCGGTGACACCGCAAGTACCGGTGACACCACAAGTACCAGTGACACCGCAAGTACCGGTGACACCGCAAGTACCTGTAACACCACAAGTACCGGTGACACCGCAAGTACCTGTAACACCACAAGTACCGGTGACACCACAAGTACCAGTGACACCGACAACAAACAGTAATACAAATGTACCAACAGGTACTGTTGAAACTACTCCAGTACAACCAAAATCTGTTGGACATACACATTACGTGAATGTGGGTCAAAAAGATACGAATAAATTTGCTGGTAAACACCTTGAACATAAAGTGGTTTATCACAATGTAGAACAACCTAAAGCAGCACCAGTACAACAACCAGAAAAATCAGCACAATCATTACCTGATACAGGTTCTGACGAAACAGCACCATTATTATATGGTTCATTACTTGCTGGTTTAGGTGCAGCATCAGTACTTGGATCAAAACGTCGTAAAGATGAAGAATAATACTATGATTTGAGTATAAAAGGAATCAGGCTTCGGCCTGGTTCTTTTTTAATAGTGACTGAAAACGCTTTCTTATTTTAGGATTTTTGAATTGAATAAATTTAAGTAACTTTCTGAAAAATAATGTTGACTTTTTCACTCAGTGTTTGTAAGATATGGAATATAAATGAATTGAATATAACTCTTATCCAGAGAGGCGGAGGGACAGGCCCTGTGAAGCCTCGGCAACAGAATTAATAATGATCATTAATAACTGTGCCAATTCCTGCAGTGAGATACTGTGAAGATGAGACGAGCCGATATATTATATCCCGAGGACTTGTTTCATTAGTCCTCGGGATTTTCTTCTTTTGGAATTATCACAAATTAAGAAAAATTCATTCATTTCAAATTATTAGAGGGGGATTTACCTATGATTGAGTTCAAGGATGTCAATAAAACATTCCGTAAACGCTCAACAGAAATTCAAGCTTTAAAAGATGTCAGTTTCACTGTAGAACGACAAGAAATTTTTGGGGTTATCGGGTACAGTGGTGCAGGTAAAAGTACTTTAATCCGACTAGTCAATAAGCTTGAAGATGCAACATCAGGAGACATTATTGTAGATGGTCATAACATTAATCAATATAACAAAAAGGAATTGCGTAAAGTTAAGAAGAATATCGGAATGATTTTCCAGCATTTCAACTTGCTTAATTCTAAAACAGTATTCAATAACGTAGCAATGCCGCTCATTCTTGAAGGCAAAAAGAAGCAATACATACAAGCAAAAGTCGAAGAAATGCTTGATTTCGTAGGGTTAGCTGATAAAGGGTCACAGTATCCTAATGAGCTTTCAGGCGGTCAAAAGCAAAGAGTTGCGATTGCACGTGCATTAGTGACGGATCCTAAAATCTTGTTATGTGATGAAGCAACAAGTGCGTTAGACCCTGCAACAACGGATTCGATTCTGCGTTTGTTAAAACGCGTCAATCAAACATTTGATGTCACAATTTTGTTAATTACACACGAAATGAGTGTGATTCAACAGATTTGCGATAAAGTTGCGGTAATGGAACAAGGCAGTGTTATAGAACTCGGCAGTGTCTTAGATGTTTTCAGTCATCCTAAGACAAAGACAGCTAAGAGCTTCGTCTCAACCGTTATCAGTACAGATATCAGCGATAAAATGATTCATCAATTACCAACTGATGATAATAACTATTTAGATGTCAAAGTGTACTTAGAAGGTTCGCAGCTTGGTCTCTCAGTGATTCAGACATTAATCAAAGATTTCAAGCTGGATGTGAATGTTATCTATGCATCGATGTCAGACATTCAAGATACTTCAGTGGGTTATCTGACATTACGAATTAAAGGTTCAGATGAAGAAAAGCAACGTGCCTTTGATTACTTGAAGCAAAATAATATTGAATTTGAGGAGGTAAAATAACATGCTCGGTTCAACTTTAGATTCTTCTCAATTACTTGAAGCTTTATATCAAACACTGCTAATGGTTTCTATTTCATTAGTTATCGGTGCATTAATCGGTATTCCATTAGGTGTGTTACTAGTTGTCACAAAGAAAGACGGCATTTGGGAAAATAAAGTAATTTATCATGTTCTTAATCCGGTGATTAACGTACTGCGTTCTGTACCTTTCATCATCTTATTGATTGCGATTGTACCATTCACGAAATTAGTTGTAGGTACATCAATCGGAACAGCAGCTGCAATCGTACCGCTTACTGTTTATGTAGCACCATATATTGCAAGACTCGTTGAGAACTCATTGCTTGAAGTGAGTTCAGGTGTGATTGAAGCAGCGAATGCGATGGGAGCATCTCCTATTCAAATTATCCGCTACTTCTTATTACCAGAGGCATTAGGATCATTAATTTTAGCATTAACCACAGCAATTATCGGTTTAATCGGAGCTACTGCGATGGCAGGTGCTGTCGGAGGCGGCGGTATTGGTGACTTAGCTTTAGCTTATGGTTACCAGCGTTTCGATACAATCGTCATTGTGATTACAGTCATTATCTTAGTTATTATGGTTCAGCTGATTCAATCTCTAGGGAATGTATTAGCTAAGAAAATCAGAAGAAATTAATTTAAAAAGGGGCAATTCGTTCAATGAAGAAATTATTAGTATTAGCAATCGCATTTGTCGTTATTCTTGCGGCATGCGGAAAGAAAGATGATAACAAAACAGTTACAGTCGGTGTAGCATCTAACGAAACAAAAGTTTGGGATAAAGTCGCAGAATTAGCGAAAAAAGATGGTATTACAGTGAAAGTAAAACAATTCTCAGATTATAACGTACCGAACAAAGCGCTGAACGATGGGGATATCGATATGAACGCATTCCAACACTTTGCATTCTTAGATCAATATGAAAAAGCTAACAAAGGTACAAAGATTACGCCAATCCGTACAACAGTATTCGCACCATTAGGTATTTACTCTAAAAAAATCAAAGACATTAAAGAATTGAAAGACGGAGCTAAAGTGATTATTCCTAACGACGTATCTAACCAAGCACGTGCGTTAAAACTTTTAGAAAAAGCTGGCTATATCAAGCTTTCTAAAGACTTCGGCTTAAAAGGCGGCATCAAAGATATCGTTGAAAACAAGAAGAAATTAGATATTAAAGCAGTAGATGCGCAACAAACAGCACGTGCATTAGACGATGTGGATATTTCAGTTATCAACAACGGTGTAGCAACAAAAGCTGGTTTAGATGCGAAAAAAGATCCAATCTTCTTAGAAAGTGATGACGCGAAAGCTTCACAACCATACATCAACATTATCGCTGTTAACTCTAAAGACAAAGATAATAAAACATTGAAAAAAGTTGCGGAACTTTACCACTCTAAAGAAGCACGCAAAGCATTAAAAGAAGAAACAAAAGACGGTGAAATCATCGTTGACTTAAAACAAGATGAAATCAAAAAAATCAATGATGATTTGAAAAAATAACGCAGTATTTTGCAAAATAATAATCACATAATTCTAAGGCATGCCATCAATATGGTGTGCCTTTTTTATGCTTTTGTAACAAATATGACGGTTTTATGTCGAAACTAATAAGGAATACTGTTATGTGCAATTAATTAAATGATATAATCAATGTGATGCAATTCAAAAAGGCGTGTAAGTGTGCTCAAATTATATAACTAAATCAGACAAAAGTAAGGTTAATATTATTTAGCCCTTTTAAGTCATTTTTGTTTTCATCAATTCAAATTAAGGAGTGTCATAGTTGGAAGACAAACAGACATCTAAGAAAAGAGCATCTTTTCTCCCGAATAGACTCAACAGATATTCTATTCGTAAGTTTACAGTAGGTACCGCTTCTATTTTAGTCGGTGCTTCTTTATTCTTTGGAGCAAGTACACAAGATGCTAAAGCAGCTGAAGAAACTACAGCAGCAACGACAAATTCAACGACACCAGATAAAGACACCAGCGTTGAACCAACTAAAGCAGATGCAGCAACTTCTGAAACTGCATCAAAAGCGAACACTGCAGTTGAGCAATCAACCGCAGCAACACAGGCAGAAGCTGCAAAAGCTGAACCTGCAAAAACAACTCAAACTTCAGAGAAAGGAGATACAGTTAAAGCAGAACAGCCAGCTTCTGTTGAACAACAAAAACAAGCAACACAAAATACAACAGACGCAGTCAAAACTGCAGAAGTTAAGGCTGCGCAATCAACAGAAACACAATCAAAACCAGCTGAAAAGGTAAAAGAAACAGTTCAACCAGTAAAAATTGATGAAACAGTACAAGCAACACCAGTACTTCAGGCAATTGAATTAGAACAAGTTGTGGATGCTAAAACAGCAACACAATTCTATGCACAATCTGCAGGGGTTTCAAATGAACAAGCAACAGAGATTATTAAAGGTTTGAATTTACCTGAAAATGCGACACCAGAAGAAATTCGTGAAGCAATCATTTATCAGTTAACACACGAGTATGAGTCTAATCAACCGATTGGTGTATTAACAAATACTAAACCAAAAGTTGAACGTGTATTAAATGATCAACGTTATGCAAAATATGGTGCGCTGATTCCGCCAACATTAGAAATAATAGATGCAGATGCATTTAATAATGGTTATATCAATTCAGGTTCTGATGAAACAGTTAAACCTAACGTGATTTCGGGTCGAGCTTGGATGACAGATGAAGGTACATCCGCAACAGGTACCAATAGTCTTACACCTGTTCCAGCCAACACACCGGTTTATATGCAATGGCAAGATAAGGATGGCTCAGTATCACCAATTTATCGTGCATATACGCATAATAGAAATAATCTTGATTCTGCACAAGATGGTCCGGGTGCATATGCCTTTGACTTAAGACATGGATGGACAGATGCGACTGGTAAAAACCATTTATATAAAGCAGTTGAGGGACAAAAATATCATTTTTGGATTTATGACTTCAAAACTAAAGACGGCAACACTGCGACAATGTTGCGTCAAGCAGGTGGATTTTATCCAGGTGCCTTTGTAAACTCAGTAACTGGAAATAACTTAGGACAATTCCCGTCTATCGGTACGAACATGCAACGTACAGGTATTTTTATGTCGGTTATTCCAACAAACCACTACATGGTAAAAGCTAAATCTCAATGGACTCAATCTCAAGGTCGTATATCAGATGATCCTTCAGTTTTAGCTATTGATGGTATGAATACTATTAGAGGTCGAGTATGGCAAGAAACTGGCGCAGGCGACCAAGCTACTTCAGCAACAGGTCCGAACTATAACCCTTTTTTAGGAGATAAAGCAGCAAGCGGTTATAAAGTTGTAATGAGTTCATTAACAACTGAAGGTGCAAGAGCTTATGATGCACAAGTTAAAGGACTTCAAAAAAGCCAAAGACCTGCCGCAGCTAAGAGATTATTAACAGCACATCCTGAATATATTTCACAAACAGTAGTTGCGACAACAAATAGTGAAGGTTCATATACTGCACAATTTGATGCTGGAAAACTAAATATGGATCATGTATATGGTTATGTTTTAGATCCTAAAGGTAATCTTGTTCAGACTTATTCAGGATTTACGTCACCAGAATACAGACCGCCAAACTTTAATAACTCATTTGCGCCAAGTACATTACCTTCACCAGGTATACAACAATGGGCAAGTGTCAACTTTGCGGTTGTAGAAAGCCCAACGTTCCTTCCGATTTTAGATATAAATAATTTTAATACGACAACACAACCGGCAACACCTGGATCAAAAGCAACAATTAAATTATTGGATGGTAAAATTCCTTCGCTAGATACACACATTGAGTGGATAAGTGAAGGTAAAGTTGTTCATAAAACTTCACCATTCAAAACTGTTGCCCAAGGTGAAAAATTAGGTGCATTTACTATCCCATCTAATGCAAAAGACGGACAAATTTATACAGCATTATTAGTTGTTGGAGGAAATGCGATTTCTGGTGACTCTTTAATTGTTCATACAACTAATTCAAATAAATATCCGCCAAAAGCAACTGGTATTACTAAACCATTCGGAGAAGCAGCAACTCAAGATGAAGTGAAAAAACATGTTACAATTCCTCACTTCCCAACAGGCGGTAAACAACCAGTTATTACTATTGATGATCCTTCATTGATACCGGATGGCCAAACACCAGGTACAGTACAAGTTCCAGTTACTGTCACATACCCTGATAAATCAGTAGCTAAAATCAATGTACCAGTCACAACAGGTAATCAAGCTGATAAAGATAAGTACACACCAACTGCTGATGCAATTACAAAACCATTTGGTCAAGCAACAAACGAAGCAGAAGTGAAATCTAAAGTACATGTTCCAAACTTCCCAACAGGAGGTACGCAACCAACATATACAGTAGATACTTCAAAAATTCCAGATGGTCACACACCAGGTACAGTGAATGTGCCGGTAACAGTGACATATCCAGATGGTTCATCAGAAGTAGTGAATGTACCAGTTACGACAGGCAACCAACCAGATAAAGATAAATACACACCAACTGCAGGTTCAATTACGAAACCATTTGGACAAGCAGCGACACCAGAAGAAGTAAAAGGAAAAGTAAGTGTTCCAAACTTCCCTAAAACAGGTGCACAACCGACATTGACAGTAGATACAACAAAAATTCCTAACGGTCAAACACCGGGCACAGTGAAAGTCCCAGTAACAGTGACATATCCGGATAAAACATCAGAAGTGGTTAATGTACCAGTTACAACAGGCAACCAACCTGATAAAGATAAGTATCAACCAACTACAGGATCAATCACAAAACCATTTGGTCAAGCAGCGACACCGGAAGAAGTAAAAGGTAAAGTAAGTGTCCCTCACTTCCCAACAAGCGGAACACAACCAACATACACAGTAGATACTTCAAAAATTCCGAATGGCCAAACACCAGGCACAGTGAATGTTCCAGTAACAGTGACATATCCAGATAAAACATCAGAAGTGGTTAATGTGCCAGTCACAACAGGTAACCAACCAGATAAAGATAAATACCAACCAGCAACAGGAGAAATCACAAAACCGTTTGGTATACCGACAAGCGAAGCAGAAGTGAAAGGCAAAGTAAGTGTGCCGAACTTCCCAGCAGGGGGAACACAACCAACGTACACAGTGGACACAAGCAAATTACCTAACGGTCAAACGTC
>NZ_QPMO01000021.1:0-14646 GCF_003344575.1 Staphylococcus sp. EZ-P03
ATAGCGTGAGCTATTAAGCCGACCATTCGACAAGTTTTGGGATTGTTAAGGGTTCCGAGGCTCAACGTCAATAAAGCAATTGGAATAAAGCATCTATGATTATTTAAAAATATAAGTTACAATACATTCAAAAATATTTTTGAATGAGGTGTATTATGATTCAAACGGTTATTACTGCTGCTATTCTTTATATTGCGACAGCAGTAGATTTATTAGTAATTTTATTAATATTTTTTGCTAGAGCAAAGACTAGAAAAGAATATAGAGATATTTATGTTGGTCAATATTTAGGGTCTATTATTTTAATATTAGTTAGTTTGTTTTTAGCTTTTGTATTAAATTATGTTCCAGAGAAGTGGATATTAGGTTTATTGGGTTTAATACCAATTTATCTTGGAATTAAAGTGGCTATTTATGATGATTGTGAAGGAGAAAAGAGAGCTAAAAAAGAATTGAATGAAAAAGGATTGTCTAAATTAGTTGGTACGGTTGCAATTGTTACGATAGCAAGTTGTGGTGCTGATAATATTGGTTTATTTGTTCCGTATTTTGTGACATTAAGTGTTACTAATTTATTAATTACTCTGTTTGTCTTTTTAATTTTAATTTTCTTCTTGGTATTTACTGCACAAAAATTAGCTAATATTCCAGGAGTTGGAGAAATTGTTGAGAAATTTAGTCGTTGGATTATGGCTGTTATTTATATAGCTTTAGGTTTATTTATTATTATTGAAAATGACACTATTCAAACAATTTTAGGATTTATATTTTAATTTAGGGTGTGATTTTATATGAGTTATGAAAATACTTGTGATGTGATCTGTGTACATGAGGATAAAGTTAACAATGCTTTAAGTTTTTTAGAAGATGATAAATCTAAGAAATTACTTAACATTTTAGAAAAAATTTGTGATGAGAAGAAATTGAAAATCATATTATCTTTGATTAAAGAAGATGAGTTGTGTGTTTGTGATATTTCTTTGATATTGAAAATGAGTGTTGCTTCAACTTCACATCATTTAAGGCTTTTATATAAAAATGAGGTACTTGATTTTTATAAAGATGGAAAGATGGCATATTATTTTATTAAAGACGATGAAATAAGAGAGTTTTTCTCTAAAAATCAGGAGGGTTTTTGAAACGAGTTTCTTCTTGTCTTGATTTATTTGGCTCATATTTGCGTTTTAAGAGCGTATATAAACTTTTGGATATAAAACTATATGATTTATCTCTATTTCTTTAAAATGACCCCTTAAAATTCAAAATAAAGCATGTATGAGAATGTATAAAGTCAAAAAATAAAGTTGATTATAGAATCTATAAGCTGTTTTTTTAGAATCTATCAGAATCTATAATTTTATAAACGTTGATATAATTGGCTTGTAAAGAATCTGAATACAAGTTCTGACGATGCCAGGAAACTTTTATACAGGTTATACATTTTAAAAGTGGATCATGTGGCTTAGGTGTATGCTCTGTTTGGTTTTAACATGGCTTAAAAGAAATGTATAAATCATAAGAAGACACCTCAGCTATGCTGAGTGACACGTAGTGGCATTGTGTCCCCTTATGCTCTTAGCAGAGAATCTGAAAAGAATTTAAAAACATCAAAATACGTAGTGAGCAATGTATAAAAAATATTGACCATCTTTGACCTTTATGTTATATATATAGTGAAAATAGTTATATGCTCTATAGGGAGGGGTTGATATGAGTTTAGATAAAAATTCAAAAAAACTAATTCCTTTTAAGAATATGTCTAATTTTGATGATGTATTTGAATTTAGCCCTTTTATTGAGTTTGAATTTAACAGTAATTGGGAAGAGTATTTAAATTATTTGGATTATGTCAAAAATATTAATCAAAAAATAGGTTAAATATTATAAGGAGTGATTGTTATGACTTATGATTTAAAACCTTTTGGAAGAGATTATTTTGATATGACACCTAGTGAATTGTTTAGAGATTTTGGAAGACAATTTTTTAGTAATTTTCCTGATGAACAAGGTATAAAAACTGATATTAGTGAAAAAGAAGATAGATATGAATTAAAAGCAGAGCTTCCAGGGTTTTCAAAAGACCAAATAGATATTTCTTATGAAAATGGTATGTTAATAATTTCTGGAGAAAATAATCAGGTGAATGAAGAAAAAGATAATAAAGGTAAAGTAATTCAAAAAGAAAGATCATATAGCAATGTGAAGAGAATGTATTCACTTAATAATATAGACGAAGATAATATTGAAGCTAAATTTGAAGATGGTATTTTATCTGTAGATTTACCAAAAACTGAAAATAATCAAAGAAAAGTAATAGATATCAAGTGATAGTTAAAAAGAGATGTGAATCTGATTTCACATCTCTTTTTTCATTTTTATTCCTCTTTTGCTTTTTATTTTTTAAACGAGTGAAAACGAGTTTCTTCTTTTCTTGATATCAATAATAGATGTTATGGTTGGCTTAACCAATGAAGAGAAAAAAGAATTAGAAAATATGGAAATGCGTAAAGTTGAATTTAAATATAAACTCGTTCTTACAGAAAAAATGATGAAATGCTAGGACAATAAGCAGTTAAAATAGAAGTTCAACACATGTGCAATAAACCACTTGTGTTGAGTGTACATGTGTTAGTTAACTAAATTATCTATATGAGGTATGATTAAAAGTAATTGTATTATTGAGGTACACTCTAATCATATAATAATTTAGAAACACTATATTAAAAGGTTAGTTTATTTGAAAGTAATTTTTAAAAGGCATATTATTAAATTAACTAAAACAAGGAGGTTTTATCAATGAAAGCAGCAGTTTGGTATGGTCAAAAGGATGTACGAGTTGAAGATCGAAAATCTAAAGAGTTACAAGATAATGAGGTTAAAGTTAAAGTGTCTTGGGCTGGCATTTGTGGTACAGATCTACATGAATACTTAGAAGGCCCTATATTTATTTCAACAGACAAACCAGACCCGTTCCTTGGCCAAAAAGCGCCCGTTACATTAGGCCACGAATTTGCAGGCGTAGTAGATGATATTGGTTCTAAGGTTACAAAATTTAACAAAGGCGATCGTGTTGTTATTAATCCTACAGTTTCAAATCGTGAAAAAGAAGAAAATATTGACCTTTATGATGGTTATTCATTTATAGGCTTAGGTTCTGATGGTGGATTTGCAGAATTTACAAATGCCCCAGAAGAGAATGTTTATAAATTACCAGATAATGTTTCTGATAAAGAAGGCGCCCTTGTAGAACCGACGGCTGTTGCAGTTCAAGCAATTAAAGAAGGCGAAGTTCTATTTGGCGATACTGTTGCTATTTTTGGAGCAGGGCCAATCGGTTTATTAACAGTCATAGCAGCCAAAGCAGCTGGTGCTAGCAAAATATTTGTTTTCGATTTATCGGAAGAGCGACTTAATAAAGCTAAATCAGTAGGTGCTACTCATACGATAAATTCTGGGGAATCAAATCCAAGTGATGTTATTAGTAAATACGCTGATAATGGCGTTGATGTAGCATTTGAAGTAGCTGGTGTAGCACCAACACTTAAATCTGCTATAGACGTTACTAAAGCAAGAGGTACTGTCGTTATAGTGTCTATATTTGGTCATCCTATTGAATGGAATCCAATGCAATTAACTAATACAGGTGTAAAACTTACTTCAACGATTGCTTATACACCTACTACATTTCAACAAACAATAGATTTAATTAATGAAGGTAATTTAAAAGTTAAAGATGTTATTACTGATGAAATAGAGCTAGATAATATTGTGGAGTCAGGATTTGAACAACTTGTAAACGATAAATCACAAGCAAAAATTCTCGTTAAATTATAATATAGATTATAAAAACTAATGAAAGGAGAATCTCTAATTTGAAGATTCTCCTTTCATTAGTTTTCTTCCTGTGATTATTTGTTTTTACTACTTCATTTTTATTATTCTATATACAGTAGAACGACTCACTCCTGTTTGTTTAGCAATCTCTTCGCCTGTGAGTTTTTGTTCATCATACAAGAACTTGATTTCTCTTTTTTTGTGGTCAGGTAATGAAGGACGACCGCCCTTTCTTCCTCTTGCTCTTGCAGCTTCTAAACCTTTTTTCGTACGTTCACTTAGTAAGTTAGCTTCTAATTCTGCAAATGCACTCATCATGGTAAAGAACATCTTGCCCATCGCGTCTTTCGTTGACACATTCATATCTATAATATGTAAATCAATGTTATTTTCTTCAAACCATTGAGATAACTCAATTAATTGTTTGGTTGTACGGCCTAATCTATCTAATTTGTAGATAACTAAAATATCGCCTTCTCGTAAATAATCTAAACACTTATCAAGTTCTGTTCTTTTGGTTTTACGACCACTTGCTTTCTCGCTAAAGATACGTTCACAACCATATTTCTCAAGTGTATCAATCTGTCCATCAAGACTTTGATCTTGTGTTGATACACGTGCATAACCAATTTTAGCCATTTTAATTTCTCCTTTTGAATGCTTTTATGACACCTTATCTATATAATATGCTTCTCGAGACAAATGAGAAGACTTATTTAAGTCTATAAACTCATATACTTTAATCTTTATGATACGTTGATTATAACACAAGTTTTGATACTTAAATATACAAGAAAAACCTCTTAAATTTGAATTAAGAGGTTTTGTATCAAAAACGATCATTTTTAACACTCTAATCATACATACAGAAATACTGTTTTACTAGCATCGATAATAGTTCAATTAGGTTAGGCTCTAATGAAACAAAAAGATACCACTAAAAAAGTGATTAGAATTTTTCAACAAACACTTGCTTGATATCGCAGTCTAAAGTTTATGATTGAAATATATTCAAAGGAGGTTATATAATATGGGTAAATTTGATAGTTTACAAGACAAAGTCGTAGTTATTGCTGGTGGTGCTAAGAACCTTGGCGGCTTATTAAGTACTACTTACGCTAAAGGTGGGGCTAAATTAGTAATCCATCATCATAATGAAAAGTCTTTAGAGGATGCCAAAGCTACACTTTCAAAAGTTGAAGAACTAGGTGGACAAGGCACATTATTTTCTGGTGATTTAACTAAGGTTAGTAATATCCAAGCTTTATTCCAACATGCTGAAGAGACGTTTGGAAAAGTTGATATCGCAATAAATACAGTAGGAAAAGTACTTAAAAAACCTATTTCAGAAACGACTGAAGAAGAGTTCGATAGTATGGCAGACATCAATGCAAAGTCAGCTTATTTCTTTATTAAATATGCTGAAAAATCTATGAATGATAATGGTAAAATTATCACTCTAGCGACTGCATTGCTTGCTGCTTATACAGGATTTTATTCAACTTATGCTGGAGGAAAAGCTCCAGTTGAACATTATACACGCGCAGCATCATCAGAGTTTATGGATAGAGGCATTTCAGTTAATGCGGTGGCTCCTGGACCAATGGATACACCTTTCTTCTATCCTCAAGAAGGCGAAGATGCTGTGGCATTCCATAAATCCCAAGCACTTCATAATCAGCTTACAAATATAGAAGACATCGCGCCGATTATTACTTTCTTAACTTTAGATGGTTGGTGGATAAACGGACAAACATTATTTGCAAATGGCGGTTATACGACACGCTAATTAACTTTAAATAATAAGGAGGGCTTTTGATATGTACTACTTTTTAGCAATATTTAAAGAAAATGAAACAGATATTAAGATTATTACGGAAGAAAAGGTCATAGATGATAAGAACGTATCTTTGCCAAGTAATAATTACGTTAAATCTTTAGCTGAAGAAATAATTGAGCTATCTCATCAAAATAATTTATTCCATAATGACATTAAACGAATTGGTTTAAAAATAGATGATCCTGAACTCATTGGTTATAACACTGTGGAGTCATTAAAGAGTGATATGGTATCAACATTTGGGTTTGAAGCTATTATCCATAATGACTATGAAGATTTACTAGTTCAACTTATTAAATAGACCAAAAAGGTGACTTTATAAAGTCACCTTTTTTAGGAGGTAAATTATGCAAGTAAAGCAAGTAGCCGATAATTTAGGCATCAGTGAACATACTATTCGATACTATGACAAAGCAGGGCTTTTTCCATTTGTTACCAGAAATAAGAATGGCTATAGAGATTTTTCAGTAGAGGATCTATATTGGATTGAGTTTATAAAATGTATGCGTCAGACACATATGCCTGTATCAAAGTTAAAAGAAATTGCTGAATTGTATCATCAAGGAAGTTCTACCAAAATGAAACGAAAAGACATATTTTTAGAACATCAAAAAAATTTAATAGAACAAAAAAATATTATAGATAAAGGACTTCAAACATTAGAAGATAAATTTAAATTGCTGGAAAGCGAATAAGTAAAAGTACAGTATTAGAGGGAGGAGAAATGGAGAAAATATAAATTGCTCCTTACATTTTTTATAGTTCTTTAACTTCATATAAAAAATTGCGATTTAGTAGAGAAAATTTATGCCATAGAAAGTGAAAATTTCAATATTAATCTTTTACTTTCAAGTATTATTGTACCGACCTTTAGTAATTATATTAATTAATAGATATAAGTATAGCAAAAACACATACATAATATGTATGTGTTTTAATCGTTTCATAATCAAATTTTGTCTTAATAATGAACTTTTATTATCGTTATGATAACTCTGAATTATAAAAAAATCAAACCCCTGATTTAACGGGATTTGATAGGATACATAATTCGTATTTTGTTACTTGATTGTTCATGAGTTTTAGACACAAGTAGAACCATGCCAGGATCAGACATGGTTCTATTTTTAAAAACTATTAATAATATCATTACGCCAATTAGAATTAAAGTTACTTTTTAGCTGAGAATACGACGAATCAATGGATGTAAATATTTTATTTTCATCAATATTTCTATTCATCAAAGTAATAATTTCAGCTGTTGTAAAAGGCATGATAATTAAATTCTCGGCATAGTCTTTTTTGCCAGTAGTTGATTTCATTGGAACAGAAGCTACAGCACGCCATATATTAATTGTATTTTCATCTAGTTCATCAGCTATAAATAGTGTTCTTACTTTCTTAGGGTGTTCATCGATTGTTAAGTTTGTTGCATGACGTAGTACAGGCTCCCATTCGCCACGTTTTTGAGCATTCTTATTCATTAATGTAACTTCTAACATTAGTGTATTATCATTATACTTTACAACAATATCTCCTGCTCCACCACCCGCATGAGTTTCAGGAAGGAAATTGGCATTCATAGTTAAATTAAAGCTAGAAAATACATCATATTCTTTATTACTGATATGATACCAAGCAATACCAATCATGTATTCGTAAATTGTAGGAACACCTGCTTCAGAGCCCACAATTTTTTTAATTTCTTTATCATTACTTCTATCACTAAACATATTAAGTATACTCATTGTCTTTTTTAGGGGAAATTCTGAATTAATGAATTCTTTAAACAATATATCATTACGATTAACCAGATTCTTTTTAATACTTTCTACAGAATCGATACTCAATTTGTTTTTTATGGATTCAATAATATCATTCATTTGTTCGTCAGTAATATCGAATATTTTATTTATAGTAACATCTTTATAGAACACCGAATCCACTGAATACTCATATTCTGCAGCTGAATTTTTGGTATCTGTATTAAATATTAAACCATCGAAATCTACATATTTAAAATATTCTATCCAAACATCTCTGTATGCTAAATTAACAACTCCATTATTAATTTCAATAATTCCAGTAGCTCTAGTAAATCTTTTAAGCATATCTTTATAATCATGAATATCTTTATTACGTTTTGAATTGAAAAACTTAATATAGAAGTTACTATTAAAAGAGTCTAAGGATAGTATATTAGAATCATAATTTACGTCAATAAATTCATTATAATCACTTACATTAAATTCTAAAAACTTCTTTTTTTGACCGAACGTATTGTTTAATACGTTCTTCTTATATTTATCTTCAAATAATTCTTCTAATTGTGAATAAGTTGAGTCTGCAGGATCAGTTACAAAGTCTAATAATTTATTATAAAAATCAAAATATATATGTTGGTCTTTGCTTGTTTTATTATTAGAAAACTTTTTATAAAATTCTTCTTTTTCTAATCTCTTACCCTCTACTAATGGCTCAGCTATAAATAATTTTTCATATTTTTGAATTACGTCTCTTACATTGTCTTTTGAAAAAGAATCAGATATTTCTTTATAATCAAAAGGAAAATAAGGTGTGATAGTGTTAAGCAGTGTAAATAAATCTTTAGCATTTACTTTTTCATTTTTAAATAAAATGTATAATAACAGCATTATTGGAGAATAATATTTCTGATAATCATCAGTATATACTCTTATTTTTAAACCTTGACGTAACAGCAATAAGTTAATTTTATCGATAGGTAGTAGTTTTTCAAAATCATTTCTTACGGGATCTGATTCACTAATAAATAGTTTGCCCACTGAACTTAATTGTCTGTCTTCATGTATAAATCCTATTTTGGTTAAAGTACTAGTATAATGACGACTTCTATCTTCTACACCGTTATCTAGCTTTTTTATAAAATCTTTACCACCTTCTAACTGAATAATTTTTTCTTTATCCATATTATGAAAAGCTTCTCGATACTCAGGTAACTCTAATTTTTTACAAATATAATCATAAGGTCCATGTTGCTGAAAAACATCTTTGGACTCTTCTAGGGCTCTACTATAAAAATGAAATTGACCAAGACTATTAGGAAATCTGTCCCAAATATAAATACCACTCTCGAAGCTCTCATTTAAAATATTCATATAGATTGTATACGCATTAATCAAGTCATTACGTCTTCCAATTTGTATTTGCAAAATTTAATATTTGATTTTTATCGCCTAATTTCAACAATAACACCTACTTTGATACGTATTTTTAATAATCATATCATAAAAAATAACCAACTTTAGTAGTTGGTTATTAATACTTCATGTGTAATTTTTGATTTTGCTGTAGATTGGTAGTTTGAATTATTATAATTGAAATCTAAATAATGAATATTATATTTCTTTGCCCACTTTAATAGTTCCTCATTTACTGTACCTTTGTGTTGAGCGACATTAGATAACGCAAATTTAATACCATTTTCATGACATTTATCAAGATAATCAAATATATCAGCGTCATCTTTAGCACTCCAACTACTATTCTCTGTATAAGTCGCAGAAGTAATCGAATAGGGTGGGTCAGCATAAAGAAACGTATCATTTGATAATGGAATCACATCTCTAAAATCATCGGATGAAAAAATTATATCTTTTTCATGTAAAGCCTTCATAAATTGTTTTAGTTTTTCTTTCATTTTATCATTAAAATCACGTTTACCAACAGGGAGATTGTATCCTCCATTTTTGTTAAATCTAATTTGATTATTAAAACCAAAAACAGTTAATAGGTATAAAACGATATTTTCTAAGGCATTACCATGAAATTTCCCACAATTATAGTCACTTCTCAATCTGAGATACCCCTCTTTATTGTATTTTGCCAAACCTTTCGATGAGTCAACATGATAGTGAGAGTATCCATATTTACTGGATCTTGATAAACCATAATCGTCTATCAAAGAATTAATATCTTTGATTACGCTATCATAATCAGTAATAGATAAGTATCGATATAAACTGATAAGGGGTTTGATATTATCATTAATCAAGATTTTATTTTTCGGATTAGAGTTAATAGCAACACTTGAGCCACCCGCAAATAAATCAATAAAGTTATTATATTCTTTCGGAAACAAAGTGATAATCTGGTCTAATAATCTATATTTAGAGCCTGTATAATTTATAGCTGAAGGTGTGTAATGATTTTTCTGTTTATTTTTTACTTCTTTTTGTGATACTTCACATAAATATAAAATCTCTTTATGGTCATCAATAACGCTTTTTCCAGTAGTGTAGGCTTGAAAGCTTGTTTCAAATACTTTTACTTTACCTTTTTTTTCTAGCGTATGTATAATTTCTTCATTTGATATCTTAGCATTTGAACGCCCGTTCCCTTTTCTAGCCATATTATTATAAGAAACTAGAATATATCGTGCTTTTATATTTTTTATCAAATCTGCGAATGCTTCGGGTGCCTTATTAGTTGAATAATTTGATTTTGTTTTTGACCTATCTACCATTTTCTTAGCGACTCCTGTTACAGGTGGCTTCTTCCATTCAACAATATTCTCAAGAAGATGATATGCATCACTATATTGGCGAGAATTATATGGTGTATCTATATAAATTAAGTCTGCAGAAATTTCTTTTACTAACTGATTTGCGTCCTTGCAATATATATCGTTATCACGATTAAAATTTACTACGGGCATTTTTAAATATAATTCTTTCGTCATATCCATCGTTTTTCTATATGTGCATCGTAATGACCAACAGTATTAGCAACTTTATCCATTGCATAAATTAAAGAAGTTAATAGAAAGGCTTTTTCTCTACCATTTAAATCTTCTAAATCTTCTATAGCTTCTCTTATAGTGCCTATTTTTTTAGCATTATCAATGCTAAAATACCTGTCACCAAAGTTATCAGAAACATAATTATCGATAGGTTTTAGTGTATTTAAATAATCTATGTACCTACGAATTTTATCTTCATCAACAGGATCATTACTAAACCAGGTTAAATAAGTGACATAATTAGACTTCAAGATATCATTTATAATTATCTTCTTGCCTTTATTTCTGAATAAATCAGATACGACACCAGTGCCACCAAATACGTCAGCAACCGTATTTATATTATTGGTGTGTTTATTAACTACTTCTTCGATAAAAGAAAGTAGCCTTTTTTTAGACCCTAAATATCGTCTATTGTATATATTTAATTCTTCATCAAAATTCCCTTTAGAGACCTTTATGTTAGCTTCTCTTTTATCTGACATAAGTTTTTCAAGTTCTTCTAGATTTTTTTCAGACCAAATATACCACCCTCTCCAATCCTTACTTGGAGTAGTAATAGCTTTAGTATTAATCCAGTTCATGAGTGTCTGTCTTGAAATATTAAAATCCTTTAGTATTTGTTTAGTTGTTTTCATAGTGTTATCTCCTCTTTTGCAACAAATGCAACACACTATGTTTACAATAAACTACGTGATCATATTATTCAATAACAAGTGCAAATTTAAACTATATATATTTTAAAAGGTTCTGTTGCAAAGTTAGAAAAATATAGCTAATTACCATTTTATCATGTCGTTGTTCCCTTAACTGGCTAACATATGCCTAATTTCGTGGCATGGCGAAAATCCGTAGATCTGAAGAGACCTGCGCTTCTTTTTATATAGAGCGTAAATACATTCAATACCTTTTAAAGTATTCTTTATTTGATATAAAATCGGGGCATATTCTTGAACCCAACGGTACAAAATAACGGCATATTTACTATTCAATTCCGAAATTTCTGACAAGTCATGTTGTGTAAAATTCATTTTAAGATTTATAAAATATGGAGAATTTAAAGTGTCTGAGCAACTTAAAATTTTTAAATATGTTAATCAATTTAATATTAAGTAATCAAGATGCAGCAAATAAATATTATTTACATAATCGATGATTATCAGAAGTTTGATACACATAAAAAGACACAACAAATTTAAACTTGTTGTGTCTTTTTAATAGAATTAGTTACCAAACAAGCGACTCCAAAATCCTTTTTTAGTTGGCTGTTCTCCCTTATTATGAACCTCTATTTCTTCAGATAATTTATCATCTTTTCGAAATTCATCTTCGTTTATACTATTGTTTTTTTCCTCTTCATCTATACCTTTAAGTTTTACTTCTATTGACTGTTCATCTTCTTGTTGCTGATTAGTATCTTTAGATTCTTCGGTAAAAGTTGCTTCTTGTGAATTAACATTTTGTCTATCATTAGTAGATATATCAAAGGGATAATTAAGCTGTCTTTCTTCCTCTAATTGATTCTCTAGTTTTTGAATCTTTTTATTACTTTCTAAAGCTAATACTTGTTGGTTTTCTAAAAGTCTATTCAGTGTGTTTATCTGTTCTTTATCTCTATTTGACTGTTCTTTATATATATCTAATTGATTATATAAATGTTTAATCGTCTCATCTTTTACAAGATTATCATTATAGGCTTCAGTTTCTTCTTTTTTCTCATTATCAAAGTGATCATTTTTGCTTTGGTTCTTTTTAATTCTATTTACTACTATAGCTTCATCTTCGCCTGATAAATAATTTACATTATCAATCTTCTGAAAGTTCACATTTTCTTTTTTCGCATTATTATAAACAGTCATTTTTGTTACGTTTAATTCATCAGCGATTTGCTTCATACTCTTCATATAATGCCTCCATATATTTATATACATAACATTTACACCATTATATATCTATTATACTTATAAATACAGCGTTTTATAAAAACTTATATGCAATTATATATATAGTATTGTGTATAAGTATATAACGATCGTTTTATGCATTTATACACCTATTATACTTGATACCAAAGAGATTATATAACGTTATATAGCATACCTTTTTATAAATTAATTATACATGTATACGCTATTTTGAAAATGAATACAATCAAATGCGTATAAACAATTTAACAAACCTTTGAAAAGTGTTAATATATATATATATAAAGAGACCTAACTACGGGAATAGTCAGGTCTCTTCGGTAATAAAACAAGTGCTTTGTTTGTTTATATAATTGTTACATTCTTATTATATATACTAAGAATTATTAGTGCAAGTCGAATACATATAAACATACTTACAACTTTTTATTACCTCTTTTTAAAACTTAAATATGAAAGAGGTTTTTCTATGTCAAACTTTAACATTAAAGAAATCCAAAAAGAGAAATTCTATCAATTACCTAAAGTCTTTTTTACTAACCCTAAATACACTAATTTGTCTAATGATGCCAAAATAACTTGGTCGATACTAAGAGATCGCTTAGACTTATCTATAAGAAATAATTGGATAGACGAGAATGGGGATATATTTTTTATCTATACCAATGAAAAACTTAAATCTATCCTAAATATCAGTAGTCCAAATAAATTATCTAAAATAAAAAAGGAATTAACTCAAGCTGGTTTATTTAATCAAATAAGAGTAGGTTTGAATAAACCTAACAAGTTATATATTAAAAAACCTGAAGTAACAGAAGCTGATATATATTACATATCACAACAAGAAAACGATGTAGAACCCCTTAATGACAAGGACGTATCAAAATCATATATCCAGAATTATGATAATAATACGTCAAGAAATATCGATTTAATACATCAAGACGTATCAAAATCATACGCAAATGATACTGAACTTAATGAGACTGATTATATAGAGACTGATTATAATGATACGAATGATTTGCATGATACATACAATAATTTTTCAATAAACCATACCCATTCAAATCAATTTTTAAATAACTTTGGGAATCAAGATGATAAAGAAATACTACTCCAAGAGTTCCCAGATCAACTTACGTCTTATTTATTAAATTACAGTTATACAGATTTAGAAATTATAAAAAGTGTAATTCTTAAAGCTAAAAAATCATTTAATTCAAACCATGATGATACTTACTACATGTTAGAACATATTGAAGATGAAATATTAATAGCTTTAAAAAGAGTAAAAAAAGCGATACATGATAGAGGGGTTAAAGGCCAAAAGGAAACGATCAGTTCGATGCAAGGGTACTTAATGCGAACAATTTTAAGTGAACTTGAAGAAAGCTATTCAGTCGATATGAGAAGACAAAATATGGCGAAATATAATATTTTTAATCAGTAAATTAAATAAGCTTGCAGCAATCAAAGAGACCTCAAAATATTCGGTTAAGTCATCGGATTATTTAACCGGAGATAGTGAAAAAGATTCAGAAATTGTTAGTGACTTAGAAAAAGGTTTATACCGAAAACGTATGTTGAGTTATGGTGGATTGCTTAAACAAAAACATAAAATTTTAAACTTAGACGATGCCGAAGATGGTAATTTAATTAATACAAGTGACGAAGATAAAACGACAGACGAAGAAGAAAAAGCACATTCAATTACTGCAATTTGGAATTTTGAAAAACAAAATTATTATTTAAAAATTGTGAAACGTTAGCTAAAAAGCTAGCGTTTTTTTATGTATTTTGCCCCTGCAGGAACTATAGCGTTTAACCAGCATGGTTACCCACTTTTTATGCCAATTTTTAAATTTGCATGTAACTGGGCAGTGTCTAAAAAAATAGGCACTGGTTTTGCTTAAATTTTGTTTGTGAAATGAGAATATATTTATTTGGCTCATATTTGCGTTTTAAGAGCTTATGTATGTTTTTAGGTATAAAACTATATGATTTACACTTAAAACTTTAAAATACCCCTTTAGAATTAAAATTAAGGGCATTTAAGATTTAACAAAATAAAAAAGCCACCAATAAAATTTGGTGGCTACTTTCTTTCACTATTTTCATTTTTGGAAGTGAACAGTGAAAACAAAACAGAACGCTAATTAAATTATAACACGCTTTTATGCCGAGAAAATTTATTGATCGTTGAGAAGAACCCTTAACTAAACTTGTAGACGAATGTCGGCATAGCGTGAGCTATTAAGCCGACC
>NZ_QPMO01000026.1:0-61979 GCF_003344575.1 Staphylococcus sp. EZ-P03
AAAACGCGTGCTGTATCTGCTGCTGTTTCTTTTTTGCCCATTTGAGAACCAGTTGGTCCTAAGTAAGTAGTACTTGCACCTTGGTCTGCTGCTGCAACTTCAAATGCGCAACGAGTACGAGTTGAGTCTTTTTCAAAAATTAATGCAATGTTTTTTCCTTTAAGCGTTTGCTGTTCGATTCCAGCGTATTTAGCTCGTTTTAAATCTTCGGATAGGTTCAATAGGAACTCCATCTCTCTGTTTGAAAAATCTAATAATGTTAGGAAATGTCTGTTTCTTAAGTTTTGCATTCTAATACAACTCCTCTATGTGATTGATTTCACATTAATTGTAAACGCTTTCCATTGGTTTCGTCAATGCAATGTTGCACAATTATTATAAATTTGTCGTTAAATTTGTCAGAGAAGTTACCGTTATGCATTAGATAACTTCAAACGTGCATTTGTCGCAAATGCAAAAAGGAAATTATTCATTAAATTGTATGAATAAATATCCCACTTTTATATGTATTTCCTAATAGAAAGGTCTTAATCCTAATTTCTACGAAAATTACAAATTTACACAGTCATATTCACACAAACCTTGCAAGATACATGGGTTATAGCGTTTAAATCACGTTAAATTAATTATTTCTTAATAAAAACTCAAAAATAGATTGCTTTGTGTTAAAAGTATTATAAAATGTTGTTATACAGATAATTTGATGTTGAATACATTAGCTATCTAAGAATTTTTACAACTAAATAAAGAGCGGAGAGAGACAGATGAAGAGACTTTGGTTTTTAATAGTAAGTGTATTATTTTTATTAGCAGCCTGCAGCGGCGCAAAGTCTGAAGAAAAGACTGAAACAACAGAAAGCAGAGGAAAGGCAACAGAACAAATGAAAACTTTCCGGGTGGGGCAAATCGTAGACGCCGACGGCGTCGATGTACGTGTCGTTAAAGCAGAGTACATCAATGATTATGATGAATACAGTGCACCTGAAAACGGCAAAGCATTAAAAGTAACTTTGAAATTTAAAAATAACAACAGTGATCAAGTACTTGTAGACTCAAGTGCATTTACAATGAACGTCAGAGGAGAAACTTATCCTGATTGGTATGGCGGCGATGGTACAGACGGTATGTTCTCACATCAATTAAATCAAGGTAAAACAGCTACAGGTACATTAGTATTTGATGTGCCGGACGCAAAAGTCTATACCTTAGAGATGGATACGTACTTCAAAGACAGCAATGTAAAAGCAAAATGGAATCTGCATCAAGCACTTATCAGAGAAGGCAAATCGCATGACAGCGAGACAGAAGCAGCATCAGAAGAGAAAACTTCTAAAACAAAAGATGATTCTGAAGATTATCCTTATACAGCAGAAGAATACAATGCATTAGTAGATGAGTATAATGCACTGACAGATGGAGAAAAAATGAATCATGTGACACGTGGAGTAACCAATAAAGAATACAATGATTTAGCAGCACGTGTTGAGAAACTCTATGAAGCATTAGGTGAAGAATGGGAAAAAGAATATCAAAAACAATTAGATCGTGAAGAAGCCGAATGGCAAAAAGAACAAGACCGTCTCGATAAGGAATTCGATGCGGAAATGAAGCGCCAAGATGAGGCTTATCAACGTGAAGAAGCTGCACGTCAAAAGCAAGAAGAAGCCGATCAACGTGCTTATGAAGCTGAAATGAAACGTCAAGATGAACAAGCCGCAAGAGAAGAGGAAGCAATGAGAAGACAAGAAGCTGAACTTCAAAGACAAGAAGAAGCTGCAGCTGAGTCAGAAGAATATTAGTGTAAATGAATATGCAAGAAAGAGCTGCCGAAGTAGGCAGCTTTTTTATGCTTTAAAAGATGCGAGTGTTATTTATTAAACGATATTGCTTTGATATACTAATCTAACTAAGACTAGAAAGAAGGTAGCTTATGCTGTTTTTATTCTTATTAGGTTTGGCAGCTGGTATGGTTGTACCGGTTCAAACATCTATTAATACAAAGCTGATACGATTTACACATTCGTCTTTTTATTCATCAGCGATTTCATTTTCAGTAGGGGCTATTTTCTTACTGTTGGTTAATTTAATCGTGACACCGAGTCACTTTACGCCGAGTTTTTTTGCCAATCAATCTTTGAATTATACATGGTTTGTAGGCGGATTGTTAGGTGTTATATTTTTAACAGGAAATTTATTGTTATTTCCGCGTTTAGGTGCATCGTTAACAGTGATTATTACCATTGCCGGACAAATTATTATGGGAGTTATTATAGATACTTTCGGATGGTTTAATGCGGATGTTCAGCCATTTACATTTTTAAAATTCGTCGGTGTCTTACTGTTATTTATCGGTATTATTGTGATGAATTATGTGCGTAATAAGCAGAAAACTGAGTCTTCAGCAATGGTATTGCCATGGCTGGTTATCGGCTTTATGTTCGGATTTGCGCCTCCGATTCAAACAGCAATTAACAGTCAGTTAGGTCAACAAGTACATAGTTCGCTGTTTGCTTCGCTTATCTCATTTTGTATTGGTGCGATTGCACTGATAATCATTACAGCGTTTGTGAATCGTTCATTTAAACTTTCAAAATTCGAACCGAATATCGGTAAGATTAAACCGATTTATTTTATCGGCGGTATATTAGGTGTGGTATTCGTAACAGCCAATATTATTTTAATGCCGCATCTTGGCGCAGCACTGACGACCATTGTCGGAATGCTTGGTCAAATGTTAATGGGTGTGATTATTGACCACTTCGGTATATTAGGTGCGAAACAGAATAAAATCAATGCCCGTAAAATTGCAGGTATTATTTGTATTTTTATCGGTATCATTTTACTGCGTTTCTTTTAAAGACAGTTGAATATTAAGACATAAGTATAGCCCGGGAAATAACGACTTCCCGGGCTATAGTATTGCTTATTTTTTCTTTTTCTTCTTAGCAACGACTTTTGTATTTTTAGGCTTTTTATCTTTGCCTTCTTTTTTCGCTTGTTCGCGTTTAATACGTGCCACTTCTTCATCTGCGACTTTACTGTAATATCTATTCGCAAAGAACATTTGAACAATCATAAAGATGGCACTGACTGACCAATAAAGGCCAAGTGCAGATGCTGATGTTAATGAAATATATACGATGAAGATAGGTGAAATGATCATCATCATATAACCCATTTGACGTTGTTCTTTAGGCATGTTCTCTAAACTTACAAGTGATTGTAAGAAGTAAAGTACACCGGCAATAATCGTAATCCAAATATCTGGTTCAGTCAGTTTGAACCATAAGAAGTTCGGATGATCTAAAATGCCGCCTTGAGATGGCCATTTTAATGCGACATATAAACCGAATAGTACAGGCATTTGAATTAAGATTGGAAGACAGCCTAACATGTTTTTCATCGGATTGATGTCATATTTTTTATAGACTTTCATCATTTCTTGCTGTGCTTCCATTTTTTCTTCTTGTGTACGCGCACGTTTAACTTTTTCTTGTGCTTCTTTCATATCTGGTTTTGCAAATTCCATCACTTTACGCATGATTTGACCGTTCTTAGTTTGGCTTAACATAAACGGAAGCATTACCAAACGAATCACTAAGACAATGACGATGATTGCAAGTCCATAGTTGTTGTTAAGGTTATGACCTAACCAATGCAGCAACTGATCCATTGGTTTTGCGAATGTGTTAAAGAAGAAACCGTCTCGGTTGGAACTCTTCGAATAATCACAACCCGCAAGCAGTACCGTCGTGAGTGCAAGCAACAGTATGTATTTGATTTTCATATTTCTCTGCCTTTCTCTCTTTTATTGAAAAATAATCAGGACTTATTCCCTAGAAACTCATTGAAAAAGCAACCTACTCCCAGGTTGCATCTCGCATTTACACTATATCATGTACACTTACAAGATATAATCCTAACATAGAAAGTGGTGCGATTAAAGAGAAGAAAGACAGCTGTTTATTCCTTGCTGGCTTTCACTTGTTTTTCACTTTTTTCTTTTTCAGCTTCAGCGACTGCGGCACTCCAAATAATAAGATTTCCAACAAGTGTTAAGACAAAAGCACCGATGATTAAAGGTGTATTAAATGGAATATGCAGCGGCATAATTATCAGCAATAAGTAGTAAATCAATCCTCCAATGATGATTTGTCCAAGCAGATTAAATATACGGCTAAGCATAGTAGGTGCGTACATAGTCATTATTGATGGAATGTTGAAAACACTGTAAACCGCAAAACAAATTAATGTCATTTCGCCTATTGCCAGGGTAGAAGTGTCAATAATTTTTAATAATGGAATAACGGTAAGCATATGTATAAAAGCAATGAAAAAGTAAATGAATCCTAATGTTTCTATTATCGATTCTATGAGATTTTTCAATAAATTAGTAATTGGGTTTAAATCAGTTAAACGATTCATTTCATAGATATAATCAATAGAAAAATTGAGTAGAAATGATATAACGAGAATGATGATAAAAGCAGTCGGTACTTGTCCGGTGAATAATTGACCTAGAAATTGGATACCTGTTTGCCATGCCTCATTCATCTTAATATGACCTCCTGTTTTTTTGTATGTTATCAGTATATATGTAAATTTAAACCTAAATCAATTGTTATTTTATTCAGTTTATCTATATAGGTATTAATCAGTTGTTTGAAAATTTATAAGAAGTTAAATCTAGACAAGTCAAAGCTTTATATTTTAAAGGTACATTGAAACTGGAGGTGGAGTTATGAAATCAATACTTTTAAAATCAAGCTGCGCCATCGGCGCAATGTTCATGTTGCTGCCAGGTGGCCAAAGTCACGCACTAGTCGATCAATATGAATTGAAGGTGTATGCGAAAGCAGACAAAATTGTGAAAGATAATCGTCATATTCAACACGACATTTTAGAACAGTTAGGTTCAGAAGATAAGGATGAAGACTTCTCTGTACAATACATAGATGACGCAAAGCGTACAAACTATGGTCAAAACATCACTTATCGTGTCAGAAAATCTGAAGAAGATGCAGAGACTAAACTACAGTATAAGAAACGTTATCCCATCATGAATGGCGATGTAGAAAGTGCGGTATCTAAAGCAAAACAAGACGGCTTTCAAACAGATGAATATGAAGTAGAGTATGGAGAAGGCAAGCAAACATTAAGTGCTTCTAACGAAGCCAAAGTCAGCTTAGGCAGTCAATTGCCTGATGCTTCAAAAAGTCTAGAAGTGCTGCAAGCAAATGCCAAAGCACCATTTAAATCATTGCTTCAATTTTCAAATCCGTCACTTATCGGTCCTGTTCATTTTGAACGCCATAAAGGAAATATAGATGGCAATGAAGTGAAGATTGAAAACTGGGATATCGGTTCAAATAATGTCGTTGAAATCTCTTCCAAAGTATCAAGTGAATCAGAGGCTAAAAACGTTCAGCAATCTATCATTCATAAATTAGATGCAATGGGTATTCACGAAACTAATGATCAATTAAAGACAGATATGATCTTTTCAAATTATTAAAGATTAACGCTAAAAAGTATAACTTAGGCGTTATATGCATAGCGGTAAGGCTTCCCGGTCAGTGACGTGAGACTGACGGGAGACCTCTTTTTATTTTAGTTGATACAACAATGAAATGAAGTTTTGAATGATAGGAGTAATGACACGATCAGACTTATAAGCGATTGAAATATGACGTTCTGCCGGTGCATCCGGAATCGCTTTGCTGATGATATTAGGGTGTGTCACAGCACTGGCACTTAATAAACTGATAAAGTGTGAATCTCGAATTGTCTCGATAATACTGCTCATGCTGTTCGACTGCATGACGGGATGCAGCTGGATGAGATTTGTATGTTTCCATTCATCAATCTTTTCTTTAGTAGAGCCGCTGCTATGAATAATCAGTGGATAGGATTGAATATCTGAAACAGTGATTTCAGGTTTGTCGGCTAACGGGTGCTGCTGATCCATAACTAGCATTAACGGATCTGAAAGCAGTCGTTTGATTTCAATATCATGGTCTTCAAGTCCGCTTTCAGAAATCACCGCAATCTCTACATCTCTATGTTTTACTTTTTGTATGGTATTCGGTGCCGTATCGACTTCTAGTTGAATATCGATATCCGGATAACGTTCCATAAATGCTTTTAAAGTTTTTGGCAAAATCCCATAAATCGGTGCGTGGCTTGCGCCGATTCTAAGTGTTCCTCTCTTAGAAGTATTATAGTCTCCTAATATATTCTCAGTTTCCTCAACTAACGCTAAAATTTTAATGCTGTTTTGATACAGTATTTGACCCGCTTGTGTTAATGTAATCAGCTTTCCTTTTTTATGATAGAGCGGCACATGATGTGCAGCACTTAAATTCTTTAAATGAAACGTCACAGTAGGCTGGGTGATATTCAGCTTCTCTGCGACCACATTCACATTTTGATCTTCAACGAACTGTTTAAATATCATCATTTGCTTAATATTCATCATTAGTCTCCTCTATCTATGTAGTGACATCACAATATATAAAAATATATAGAGAAACTCTATATCAATATACATACTACATTGAAAATATTGATAGTTTGTTAATGCTGTATTTAATATGCATTAATATCTGTTGTTTATAGTTGGCATTGAAGAGAGGTGAAAGCAGTGGCACTTGAAATTCGTCATTTGAAAAAAGCATTTGGTACTCAATCGGTTATTAAAGGTGTGGACTTAGATATTGCTGAAGGTGAGTTTGTTGCTTTGCTTGGCGCATCCGGCAGCGGTAAAACTACATTGCTGCGTTTAATTGCCGGCTTAGAAAAAGCAGACAGCGGTCATATCGAACAAAACGGTCGTGTCTTCTTTTCAAATCAAGACAAAAACATCAGTCTGGTTCCTTCACGCCGCAATATCGGAATGGTCTTTCAAGACTTTGCCTTATGGCCGCATATGACGGTCTTTGAAAATGTTGCCTATCCTTTACGAGTTAAAAAAGATACCAAAGGATTAAAACAACGTGTCAATGAAGTCTTGAAAGAAGTTCATTTAGAAGGTTATGGGAAACGTAAAATCCATGAATTATCCGGCGGACAGCAACAGCGTGTCTCTTTAGCACGTGCGATTGTTTCAAAATGCGAACTGATATTAATGGATGAACCCTTATCTGCTTTAGATGCAGGACTGCGAGAAGATATGCGTCTGTTAATACAGCGCTTAGTGAAACAATACAACATGACCGCAATATTCGTAACACATGACCAATATGAAGCTATGACTATGTCAGACCGTATCGCAGTCATGCAAAACGGCACAATCGAGCAGTTTGATACACCGGAAAATTTATATGCACATCCGAACACCGAAGCAGTCGCACGCTTTATAGGAAAAGGGACATTCCTAAAAGGCACATTATCCGATCAGTATATGCAAATTGATCAGACAGCGCTTAAATTGCCGGTGAACCACGCACAAGGAACAGGACACAAAGGCTTGCTACTTAGACCAGAACACATTTACAGAGCACAAAAGGGTTATGAAGCTGTAATTGCTACAGTGAGTTATACAGGTGAACGTTATGAATATACCGCATACATAGAAGGTGTCACGGTTATGTTTTACGATGATGTCTACTTTGATGAAGGTGACAAAGTGACTTTGCAGTTTGATATATCGCAACACTATCTCATTAATTTGGAGGAGAAATAATAATGAAACGTATTGTACAGTTCAGTATCGCAGTGATCGCAATGGTGTTTATACTCGTAGGTTGTCAAAACAAACCAGAAGGAGACAAAGCACAATCATCAGAAAGCAAAGATTCAGGAGACAGTAAGGACAAACTTGTACTTTATACTGCAGGTCCTGATGCATTAGTAAAAGATATGGTAAAAGACTTTGAGAAAGAATCAGGCAAGAAAGTTCAAGTATATCAAGGCACAACAGGTGAAATCTTAGGACGTTTAGAAGCAGAAAAGGATAATCCGAAAGCAGACGTCGTTCAGTTAGCTTCATTACCTGCAGCGCTGGATTATAAGAAACAAGACAAGATTGAACCGTATAAAGTTAAAAATGCTGATAAATTGTATCCAGATTGGCAAGACAAAGAGGGTTATTGGTACGGTATCGGCGGCAGTGCACTTGGTATCTCTTACAATACTGATAAAGTCAAAACAGCCCCTAAAGATGTTAAAGACTTATTAAACAAAGAATATAAAGATGCATTAGCGATTCCGAACCCATCTGAATCAGGTACTGCTTTAGATATGTTATCTATCAAAGTTCATAACAATGACAAACAAGCATGGAGCGACTACCAAGCATTAAAAGATAACGGTATGAAATTAGCGGGTGCGAATAAACCTGCACTTGAAACAGTAATCAAAGGTGAAAATAAAGCTGTCTACGGCGGCGTAGACTATATGGTCTATAAAGCGAAGAAAAAAGGCGAACCTGTAGATATTACTTTCCCAGAATCAGGTACTGCAATTTCACCGCGTCCAGCATTCATTTTGAAATCATCACAACATAAAGAAGCCGCAAAAGCGTATATGGATTATGCGACAGGTGAAAAAGGACAAAAACAAGTTGATGCGCACTTCTTAATTCCAAATGATAAATCAGCGCATAAAAATAAAAAGACAAAAGCACGTGAAGACATCAAAGAATTGAAATACGACTGGTCATCATTATCAGGAGAAAGCGAAAAAGTACTTAAAAAATTCATGAGTATGATGAAAGGTTAAAACAAAGTGATGAAAAGGTGGTCCAACCAGCAAAACAAACAGACATTGTTTTGTTGTTGTACCGCCTACTTTTTTACAGATTGGAGTAATAGAAAGTGAAAGAACCGCATTCAAGTTTTGCTGAAAGCCGAGGTATAGCACAAAGTATGAATCGCCTGCTTGCGATTGTTATTTTAGTGTGTTTAATTGTCATGCCTTTATGCATGATTTTGATTAAAGGGTTTATGCCGAGTGCTGAAGCGGGATTTCTAGATAATATAAAGCAATTAGTTCAAGCAGACAATTTAAAGATATTGTGGAATTCTATCATTTTGGGACTTGCGGTCGTTGTCCTTTCTACACTGATCGCATTGCCTTTAAGTTTCATTATGGTAAAGACATCATTAGCACGGCATCAATGGCTGGATATATTAATTATGATTCCGTTTATGACACCGCCGTATATCGGTGCGATGGGATGGATGCTGACAATGCAGCACAATGGCTTATTAGAACAGTTGATTCCAGGTATTGATAAGATCACGCCGTTATTCTTTTCATTCTTTGGGATGTCATTGATTATGAGTTGTCATTTAGCACCTTTCTTGTATGTCATTCTTAAAAAGGCGCTATTAAATCTTCAACAATCTCAAGAAGAGGCCGCATTAATTTACGGCGGTTCATTTATGTATCGTTTTCGCAGAGTGATGCTGCCGATGTTTGTTTCCGGCTATAGTATGGGAGCTTTATTAGTCTTTGTGAAGACCATCGGCGAGTTCGGTACACCGGTCACAATGGGGAATCGTATCGGCTATGCTGTATTAACTTCTGAAATTCATCATAGCGCATCGATATGGCCGATAGACTTTCAACATGCCGCATTATTGTCTTCGCTCTTACTAGGTGTCAGTATGACCGTTTGGGCCTTTCAAACATGGTTTCAGACACGTACTGCAGTTGCTGGAGACAGTGGTAAAGGCAGAAAGACGATGCAGCAGCCTAAAAGCAAATGGGATAGTCTCCTTTACGGTATTGTAGGGCTATTGTTATTTATGATGATTGTGATGCCTTATGCCAGTATTATTGTAAATGCCTTTGTGAAGCAGTTATCTAGAGGATTAAAACTGCATAATATTACCTTAGAAAACTTTGTATTAGTTTTATCAGGCAATGGCGGTATTGCACTGTTGAATAGTGTCATGCTGGCTCTAGCAGCCGCAACCATTGCGAGTGCATTAGGCTTATGGTTTGTTTTAGCATCAGAACAAACAAAAACCAAATCACCATGGAGCAGTAAGTTGATCGACTTCTTTAGTTTATTACCGAATACAGTACCAGGCATTATTGTAGTGATAGGTTTGATACTCTTTTGGAATAACGCTAATAACCCGATACCTGCGTATAATACGATTGCGATATTAGTGATTACGTACACTGTGCTTTATATTCCGTATGCCGTTCAAAATATCAAGAATGTGAATCAAACGATTGGCAAGAATTTGATGGAAGCGGCTGAAATGAGTGGCAGTACAGGCTGGACACGCTTTAGAACAATTAAGTTTCCATTATTATTACCAGGTATTGTTTCAGGATGGATTTTAATCTTTTGTATTTCCATGCGTGAACTTGTCGGTTCATTAATGTTGAGACCGCCGAATACAGATACATCTGCGACTTATATTTACCGTCAATTCGAACAAGGCGAATCGGCACAAGGGATGGCCATGGCCTTATTATCTGTCGGTATTACGTCAGTCATTCTTATTTTGATGGATATTTGGCAGAAGAGAAGGGAGCGTTAAGTATTGCATAAGAGATTATTGGCAGCTTCAGACATTCACGGCCATGGCGCATCCTTAAAACTGCTCTTAGACAAAGCACAATATAACCCAGGAAATGATCAACTGGTATTATGCGGAGACTATGTTAACAAAGGGCCGGATTCTGAAGGTACATTAGCCTTGATTCAACAGCTTCAGCAAGAAGGCGCCATTGTCTTGCTCGGGAACCACGAATTGCAGTGGTTAGCTGATATGCAGCATATTGAACAAGCCATGCATCATAAACTGGCTATGACTTATCAGCGTCTCCAACAAGATGGACGCAAATTAAAATGGCGGCCGCTGATTGAATCCTTCCAAACTTACTATGAGACAACAGACTATCTCTTTGTTCATGCAGGTATCGCACCGAATATTCCTATCACATCCCAAACACCTGTACAATTGACCGGATTCTATCATAATGCCTTTGTTAATTATATCCCTGGCAAAATAATGATACACGGCCATGTACCTACCTTCAGGAAAGTAAATCAAAAAGGCATCATCTATAAAACCAAAGACGCCATTAACATAGATACAGGGGCAGGGCATGGCGAATATTTAACATTATATGATGTGACGAATGATAAACAATATAGGGTAAAAGTAAAACAGGTATCAATTTGAGATACACGCAACCCGTGTTATACTAAACAAAAAATTGGAGGGCTTATCATGGCAAAAATCAGCCAAAGACAAGCAATGCAAATCGGCAAAATCGTTTTTCGTATTGTGCGTAAAATCATGAATGATCGTAAAGGTCGTCGTTAATCTCATAAATGATATATCACCCGCTCATTTCAAACTCAGAAGTGTGCGGGTGATTTTTCTATTTCACCGCAAAAAGCAGAAACCATTATGAAAAAAAGGGGCCATTTTTTCGGAAAGGTATTAAAATTTTGATGCATTATGAAAAAAACAGCCCTTTTTTTCGGAAAGGTGTATAATAATAAAAAATCGTATAGAGGTGGTAATTTTGAAATACAAGCCCTTGAAGACAATATTCCATATGGAAAATGAACAAAAATGTAATGAAGCTTATCAAAGCAGATTGAATCATTACGCTACAATTACTTTTGAGATTGCCATTCACCCTATAAGAGATCAAAAACAACTGCTTGATGTGAAATATCCTTTGTTTATTTGTATTACTAAAGAAATACTAAGTAAAACTGATGAAATCTACCGTAATGCATTAAAAATCGAGAGACTGACACATCGATTGCCTAACATCGCACTGCGCTCATATATCCGCAAGTTGTTATTAAATGAACTGCAAAGTACCAACGAAAAAGAAAATATCAAAGTTTCTAAAAAAGAGTTGGCATACATACTTAATAATCTAAAGATCATTAAACAAAATAAACGCTTTATCGGACTAGTGAATCAATACAAATTATTAGGCGATCCGGATATATTAATAGAACAAGTTGAAGATTTCAGAAAGGTCTATGATGCACTATTATCTAATGATATTGAAGCGGATAATCAACCTGACGGCCAATACTTTAGAGCGAAAGGGATTGGTGTGCATGATACATCTAGAGGTAAATGGCTTCACAAAAATGAATACGATGAGCAGGCAATCCATGAATTTTTAGAAAAGCTGTTGAATATTTTGTGTGATAAGACGCTGCCTGATTTGGTAAAGATAATGGCAACGCATTATATGTTTGAGTACCTCCATCCATTTTATGACGGTAATGGACGCTTAGGGCGATACTTGTTGGCAAAGTTATTGCATGACAATTTAGATGAGTTATCTGCATTAACGTTTTCATATACTGTAAATAGAAATCGCAAGGCATATGACAAGGCTTTTGAAGCAACATCTGAATATTATAATAAAGGTGATATGACATGCTTTGTATTAAGTATGTTTGATTTACTGATCAAAGGACAGCAGCGTACATTATTTGAACTCAATCAAAATCTTGAGCTTTTAAATAAGTTGTATAAGGCGTTGCAAAAAATGGGGTGTGAAAAAGAGGAAAGACAGTTCTTCTTTGTATTGCTGCAAGACAAAATATTCGGTACACAGTATTCCCGTTTGAGTTTAATTGATTTAGCTGATGTATTGAAGATTTCAAGACCGACGCTTAATAAGCTGATTCAAAAGCATGAAAATGTATTAATCAAGCTACAGTCTAGACCTGCAGTATATGAACTAGACGATGCATTCATTGAGCATTTATCAGCTCAAGAATAAAACTAAATTAATGAATAAACAGCGCTTCCACTGGTTTTTAGTGAAAGCGCTGAATTTCTTTTATTTATTATTTTGAGAAGATGCTTTGTCAGAAGTTGAATGCAGGATTTCTGAACGGTTCACTTTAGGGGCTAAAGTTAATCCTAAAGCTTTACGTTCTCTGTTAGCATCTTTATAGAATGAAATGGTCATTAATATGACTACAATACTGAATGGGAGGGCTGAGATAATCGCTGCTGACTGCAAAGCATCTAAGCCTGTTTCGCCGCCGGCTAATAATAAGACGTAGGCGATAGCTGAAAGTGCAAGTCCCCAAACAATTTTAACGAAGCCTGCAGGTGTTAAATTACCGTAAGATGTCTGCATACCTAAAACGAAAGTTGCGGAATCGGCAGAAGTGATAAAGAATGAGCCGATTAATGCGAGTGCGACAATGGATAGGATAATACCCATAGGCAATTCATTAAAGATACCGAACAACTGTGTTTCTGGCGGCAGCTTGAAGATTTCTTTATGCTCTTGTCCAATACTGATACCTGTTAAGCCGAATACACTGAACCAGAAAATACTGATGACAGTAGGGACAAGCAGTACAGCAATAACGAACTCTCTGATGGTACGTCCTTTAGAAATACGTGCGATGAAGACACCGACGAAAGGACTCCAGCTCATCCACCAGCCCCAATAATAGACAGTCCATGTTTGCATCCAGTCATGCTTTTGCTTGTTTAACGGTGCAGTATCTAAACTGTTGAAAATCAATGTATTTAGGTATTCACCTGTGGCAGAAGTCATGAGGTTCATAATCAGTAATGTCGGACCTACAATAAGCAAGATAGCAAATAATATTGCGGCCAATGCCATATTCAAGTTGCTTAAGAACTGAATACCTTTGCTTAATCCGCTCCATGCACTGTAGAGGAACAATACTGTCACGACTGCGATAATTATCCCTTGAACTAACTTATTGTTCGGAATATTAAAGAGGTAGTTCAAACCTCCGTTAATCTGCATTGCGCCGACACCTAATGAGACTGCTACACCTATAATCGTCGCAAAGACTGCCAATACATCTACAATTGTACCTGGTGTGCGGTCGACACGATTGCCGAGCAGCGGGCGCAATGTAGTAGAGATCAAACCGACTTCGCCTTTACGGAATTGGAAATAAGCTAAAGATAAAGCCACAATACCGTAAACGGACCAAGGGTGGAAACCGTAATGTAAATAGCTTGCACGTAATGCATCCGCAAGTGCAGCTTTAGTTTCAGCCTTTGCGGTAGGCGGTGTTAAATAATGCGAAATAGGTTCAGAAGCGCCGTAGAACACCAGTCCGATACCCATCCCGGCACTAAATAACATTGCGAGCCAAGATACTGTACGAAACTCAGGTTTATCAGTGGGTTTTCCCAATTTCAATTTGCCGATCGGGCTGAAAACTAAGAAGACACAGAAGATGAAAATACCAAAGAAGATAAGCATGTAATACCAGCCGAAAGTTTCGGTAATCCATGCACCGAGTGCACCTGAGACTTTACCGAATTGGTCTGGGAAAACAGCCCCGATTAAGACTAAGATGCCGACTAAAATCGAGGCATACGTAAATACCGGAGAAAATGTTTTTTGTTTATGTGTTGTATCTTTCAATTGTTTAACACCCTTTCTATCTTTGATTATTAAACAAGGTAAAGACGTTATACATACTATCATAGTCAACTGCTAAGTCAAAAAGCGTCACGTCAGACGATGCAACGCTTATTCCTCAGCTTTATTCTCTTCAATCGCCTTTTTGATTTCAACGATACATGCATCCATATCTTTGAAGACTTCGTGTTTTTCCCAAAAGCGCAAGACGGTGTAGCCCATGTCTTTGAGCTGTTGTGTGACTTCTTGGTCGCGTTCCATATTGCGCTCGATTTTCGGTATCCAGTAATCACGATGGGTATGGATACGATTTTGTTTTTGATTTTTCCAATCATAGCCGTGCCAAAATTCTCCGTCAACAAAGACTAGTACATTGTATTTAGTGATGGCAATATCTGGTTTGCCTGGAAGTTTCTTATAGTTTTTGAAGTAACGGATGCCCTCATGCCATAACGCTTTTGCGAGTTGTGTTTCTGCTTTGCCTCCGGTTGCGCGAATCTTAGACATCATTTTCGAACGATAAGCTTTAGATTCTGTCATGCTGCATCACCTCGCTTATAGTGTTCCCGTTCTCGGCTGTTGTTATGCTGCTAAGTAAGATGCATCATTTGGTAGCCGATTCTCGGGTGTGTTTGAATCAGCTTTTTGTCATTGTATTCGGACGCATCAATCGCAAGTTTCTTTCTGAGTGAAGCCATATGGACACGCAAAGCCGCCATTTCAGTTTTATTGACATAACCATAAAGTGCTTTTAACAGTGTCTGATAGGTCAGTACTTTGCCGACATGATGGCTTAAGACATCCAGCAATTGGAATTCGTTAGGTGTCAGACGGACTTCTTGTCCTTCTATAAAGACCGTTTTAGCGTTGAAGTCGACATAAAGCGGACCGTTTTCGAAGCGGTCTTCGATTTCTTCATTGCGGTTATACATCCGCAAGACGACACGAATACGTGCACGCAATTCATCAATACTGAAAGGTTTAGTCATATAATCATTGGCACCGCGGTCTAAGGCTTCGACAATGATATGTTCTTCATGTCTTGCACTGATGACAATAATCGGTATATCTGATTCTTTACGGATATTATGAATGACATCTAAGCCATCCATATCCGGCAATCCTAAATCTAATAGAATCAAATTCGGATGTTCTGTACGGATTCTGAAATCGACTTCTTTGCCTTGTTGGGCTTTGACGACTTTATAATAGTCCATGGTTAAAGACACATCGATCAGATGCAGAATTGATTCATCATCTTCTACAATCAATACGGTTGTATTCATGGTTCCACCTTCTCACTTTGGTTGATAGGTAATGCAAAATAAAAGATACTGCCATGCGGCTGATTTTCTTTATAATGCAGCTGGCTGTTATGCTGCTTGAGAATCAGCTGGACTAAATAGAGTCCTAACCCTAAACTATCTTTCTTATTATCTTTAAAATAATCTCCAGAATAATAAGGTTCAAAGATTAATGCACGTTCTTTCTCGGGAATACCGACGCCATTATCATACAGCTCAAATTCAATGCGTTCTTCCTTTTGTACGACTTTTAAAGTCACCGGCTGACTGGCTTGTGCATGTTTAATCGCATTATCTGTCAGATTGAACAGGACTTGCAAGATTAATTTACTATCGATATCGATGAGTTCAATAATATCTTCTGCTTCAATCTGAACTTTTCTGCTTTGGTGTCTGCGCATCAAACCTTCTTCATATTCTTCAATTAATTCATCTACAAGGTAAGGGTAGCGCAAGACTTTGATTTCAGAGCTCTCTAACTTTGTTAAAGATAAGATGTTGCTGACGAGGGTGTGCAGATATTGTGCCTCTTCATACGATGCACTCAGCAGCTGATCTGACTCTTGTGCTTTCATATTATCTCTATGATACAACATCATATCCAAGTTGCCGATAATCGAAGTAAGCGGTGTTCTGATGTCATGCGAAATCGAGTGCAAGAAGTTAGAACGTGTCGTTTCTCGTTCCGCTTTAATCATAGATTGGCGTGTTTGTTTTAAGAGATACACATTCTCTACAGCCAGGGTCAAATCATTAATCATCGACTCTAAAATAGAGTTGTCATATGCATCTACTTCATCTGTATCTGTGAAATGAATCGAAACAATGCCTTTTACCGGTGCGGTACCGATTGGGATACACATGGCTTTACTGCCGGGAAATGTATCGGTTAGCCGGCCGGCACGTTTTTCATTTTCAATCACCCAATCTAAAGTTTCAGTATCTGACAAGTGTTGTATATCTTTTGAGCCGAAGGTCGCTTGAGACACAATCCGCTGCTGTTTTACTTCGAATGCTGTGACGGTTTGATTGAGCAGCTGATGAATCTGTTCAGCAGAGACATTCAGTAATTGTTCAATAGTATAAGACTGTTTAATCGTCTGGTTGAAGTGCAGCATTGTATTCGTACGGTAGAGCTGGCGTTCTGTCAATGTGTGCTGATACTTTAAATTCTTTAACAAAGCACTCGTCAATAAACTCGCAAAGATACTCGTCGCAAAAGTAATCGGATAAGCGAAGCGATACATCTCTAAAGTAAAGCGCGGTACGGTAAAGAAATAGTTGAAGACAAACACATTTAAGATCGAAGCCGCAAACCCTATGAGATAAGACTGTGTCCAAATCGATAATATGATAATCCCGATGAGGAACATCAAGAGAATAATCGTACTCGACTCGCTTTTATCAAAGGAATAGACCCACATACCGATTAAGACGCAAAGTGTTTGAATGACAATCATTTTGAAAATATCAATCGACCATCTCGTTGTCGGTGCAGTATTGGTTTGAAGCTTAGGTTTAGGCTTAGTACGTACATACTTAATCGGAATAATCTCTATCTTATAATGATGCGGCTGTTCTGTCAGTGCATCTAATAATGACTTCTTAAAGTAATCTTTCCATTTTGGTCGTTCTGCTTGGCCTAAGACCAGTTTTGTCACATGTGCATGTTCGCACCAATGATTAAGTTCTGCAGCAATGTTTTGTGCATACAGCACTTTGATTTCTGCGCCTAATGATTTCGCAAGCATTAAATTTTTATGTGCATGGTGTCCCGGCTGCTGATCTGAAGATTTCTCAAAGATATCAATATATATCGCGGTGAATTTCGCATGTTCTTTGTAGGCTGCTCTGCGCGCTTCTCGGATGACGCCTTCATTATAAATACTGCCGCTGACTGCCACTGCAATATGCGGTGTAACGTCTGTATGTTTGGTTTTATATCGTTGTTCCTTCTGACTCATAATATCTGCGACAGTACGTAAAGTTAATTCACGCAGCTCTGTTAAGTTTTCATACGTAAAGAAATGCGAAAAGGCAGTTTCTAAACGTTCTTTCTTATACACCTTTCCGGCTTTCAATCTTTGTATCAGCATATCTGGAGAAATATCGACCACTTCAATAGCATCTGCCGACATAATGAATTGATCAGGGACCCGTTCCTTTACTTGAACGCCTGTCATTAAGGAAATCTGTCCGCTTAAACTTTCTATATGCTGAATGTTGATAGTCGTCCATACATCTATACCATGGGCTAAAATTTCTTCAATATCCATATAACGCTTCAAATGCCGATTCTTTGAGACGTTGGTATGGGCGAGTTCATCAATCAATACAATATCCGGCTGCGCTTCGATAATTGTATTGACATCTACATAATTAAACGTATGACTGCCGAATTGATGCGAACGTGTTTCGATTTGCGGCAGCTGTTCAGCCAAACGGTTGGTTTCAATTCTTTGGTGCGGTTCAATATAACCGATTTTAATATCAATACCGTCATGATAGGCATCAATACCATTCGATAACATTTCATATGTTTTTCCTACGCCTGGGCTGTAGCCTAAATATAATGTCAGCTTGCCGCGTTTGATGGACTCTTCTTGCATTCTGACTCACCACGCTTTTGTTTATTTTATCTATAGTATATACAACTTTTGACAGACCTCACGTCTTTGTTCTTTATCTTTATAACTTCTTTATAACTTTCCTGAAACGTTAATACTTCCGTTATACATTGCTTGGTAAACTGTGGCTTGAAAGTAAGGAGGGACGACAAATGGGAGGAGTACTTGTCGCGGTGATTATCGCGCTTATTGTGTATTTATGCTATGCGCTGTTGTACAGTGAAAAATTTTAATTAATGAAAGAAGGTCAGTTTGAGATGAGTATCGTTATCTTTATAGGTGTCTTCATTGCGTTGACATACATCGTCAGCAGATATCTCTATTCTGTCGCACTGGTGACACCCTCAAAAATGGATAAAGTATTTCAGCCGATTGAACATGTGATCTACCGCATTATCGGCACAAAGCTTGAACATATGTCAGGCAAAACTTACATTAAACACTTTTTAATTGTAAATGGGTTGATGGGTTTAATTTCATTCTTATTCTTATTAGTTCAGCAATGGCTGTTTTTAAACCCGAACCATAATATGAACCAATCCGTATCACTTGCCTTTAATACTATGGCATCGTTCTTAACCAATACGAACTTGCAGCACTATGCAGGTGAAACAGGTTTGACGTATTTAACACAAATGTGTGTCATTACTTTCTTAATGTTCACATCTGCAGCTTCTGGTTATGCGGTATGTATTGCGATGTTAAGACGATTAACAGGCGTGACGGATGTCATCGGCAACTATTATCAAGATATGACGCGCTTTATTTTACGCGTACTGATTCCGTTTGCGTTTATCATCAGTTTATTCTTAATCAGCCAAGGTACACCGCAAACGTTAAAAGGCAATTTGGTAATCGATACACTTTCTGGTGTAAAACAAACGATTGCCTACGGTCCGATGGCTTCCTTGGAATCGATTAAACACTTAGGTACAAACGGCGGCGGTTTCTTAGGCGCTAACTCGTCTACACCGTTTGAAAACCCGACTTATTGGTCTAACTATGCAGAAGCATTAAGCATGATGTTATTACCCGGGTCATTAGTTTTCTTATTCGGACGTATGCTGATGAAAGATAAAGCGCATATCCATAAACATGCATGGATGATTTTCATCGCAATGCTTGCAATGTTTATCGGCTTTTTAAGCTTATGCTTATTCGCAGAATATGCAGGCAATCCGATCTTGCATCAATTAGGCATTGACGGCGGCAATATGGAAGGGAAAGAAACACGATTCGGTATCGGACTTTCTGCACTCTTCACAACAATCACGACTGCCTTTACAACTGGGACAGTCAATAACATGCATGACAGTTTGACACTGCTTGGCGGTTTAGTACCTATGGTACTGATGATGCTGAATGCTGTGTTCGGCGGTGAAGGTGTCGGACTGATGAACATGATTATTTATGTGATGTTAACCGTATTTATCTGCAGCTTGATGATTGGGAAAACACCAAGTTATTTAGGCATGAAAATTGAAGGCAAAGAAATGAAATTAATCGCACTATCATTCTTAGTGCATCCGCTGCTGATTTTAATCTTCAGTGCACTTGCCTTTGTGGTACCGGGCGCACAAGACGCGATTACAAATCCATCATTTCACGGTGTATCGCAAGTGTTGTATGAATTTACATCTTCTTCTGCGAACAATGGTTCTGGCTTTGAAGGTTTAGGAGACGATACAACATTTTGGAACATTTCTACAGGGATAGTAATGCTGCTGGCACGCTTTGTTCCGATTGTGCTGCAACTGTTAATTGTTTCAAGTTTAGTCAGCAAGAAAACGTACCAAAACCAGCATCAAGATGTACCAATCGACAATGTCTTTTTCAGTGCGGTACTGATTATCTTTATTATCTTGTTAAGCGGTTTGACATTCTTGCCGGATTTATTGCTTGGACCTATCGGAGAACATTTATTACTGCATGGATAACCATGACGATGAAGAGATAAGGAGGAACATACGATGGCACAATCTGCTCAAAGTATGCAAAAGGATTTGATGAAACAAGCCTTTAAAGAAAGTTTCGTCAAAATGAATCCTAAATATATGATTAAGAACCCGATTATGTTCGTGGTTGAAGTAGGTATGGTTTTGGCATTTATCTTGATTTTTGTACCGGATTTATTTGCACAAGAATCTGTATCGCGCCTTTATCTGCTCAGTATCTTTATCATTTTATTACTGACAATTTTATTTGCGAACTTCTCAGAAGCACTCGCAGAAGGCAGAGGGAAAGCACAAGCCAATGCATTGCGCCAAACGCAAACCAATATGACTGCACGCCGTATTCAATCTGACGGCAGTTACGAAACGATTGATGCATCTGATTTAAAGAAAGGGGATATCGTCCGTGTTGAAACGGGAGAACAAATCCCGAATGACGGCACAGTCATCAAAGGTATTGCGACAGTCGATGAATCGGCAATTACAGGGGAATCTGCGCCTGTCATCAAAGAATCAGGCGGCGATTTCGACAATGTTATCGGAGGTACAGTGGTCGCATCTGACTGGCTGGAAGTCGAAATTACTTCTGAACCCGGTCATTCATTCTTAGATAAAATGATTGGACTGGTTGAAGGTGCAACACGTAAGAAAACACCGAATGAAATTGCATTGTTTACGCTTTTGATGACCCTGACAATTATTTTCTTAGTGGTAATTTTAACGATGTTTCCGCTTGCGAAGTTCTTACACTTAGATTTATCTATCGCAATGCTGATCGCATTAACAGTCTGCTTGATTCCGACAACTATCGGCGGCTTGCTTTCTGCGATCGGTATCGCCGGAATGGACCGTGTGACACAGTTCAATATCTTAGCGAAAAGCGGGCGTGCTGTAGAAACATGCGGTGATGTCAACGTCTTGATTCTAGATAAAACCGGAACGATTACTTACGGCAACCGTATGGCAGATGCTTTTCTGCCTGTGAAGACATGCGATTATGAACACTTAGTTAAAGCAGCTTATGAAACATCTGTCGCAGACGATACGCCTGAAGGCAAAAGTATCGTTAAACTCGCATACAAACAAGGCATTGATTTACCGCAAGAAGTCGGTGAATATCAACCGTTCAAAGCTGAAACACGTATGAGCGGTGTCGTCTTCAGTGATAGAGAAGTCTATAAAGGTGCACCGAACAGTATGTTAAAACGCGTAAAAGATGCTGGCGGTACGATTCCGCCGGATATTGAAAGTATCGTAAAATCTGTCTCTAAAAAAGGCGGTACACCGTTAGTAGTAATCGAAAATACAGAAATCTTAGGTGTCGTTTATTTAAAAGACGTGATTAAAGAGGGACTCGTTGAACGTTTCCAGGATTTACGCAACATGGGAATTGAAACAGTTATGTGTACCGGAGACAACGAATTAACAGCCGCAACTATTGCTAAAGAAGCAGGCGTTGACCGCTTTGTGGCAGAGTGCAAACCAGAAGATAAAATCAATGTTATCAGAGAAGAACAAGCTAAAGGCCATATTGTCGCAATGACAGGAGACGGTACGAATGATGCACCGGCACTGGCTGAAGCGAATGTCGGACTGGCAATGAACTCCGGAACAATGAGTGCCAAAGAAGCCGCGAATTTAATAGACTTAGATTCTAACCCGACAAAACTTATTGAAGTGGTGATGATCGGCAAACAATTATTGATGACACGCGGTTCATTGACAACGTTCAGTATTGCGAATGATATTGCGAAATACTTTGCGATTCTACCGGCAATGTTTATGGCTGCGATGCCGCAAATGCAGCACTTGAACATTATGCAGCTGCATTCTCCGGAATCAGCGGTATTATCTGCACTGATCTTCAATGCATTGATTATTGTATTGCTGATACCGATTGCGATGCGCGGTGTAAAATTCAAAGGCGCATCTACACAAACGATTTTAATGAAAAATATGCTGGTCTATGGGCTTGGCGGAATGATTGTACCGTTTATCGGTATTAAACTCATAGATTTAGTCATTCAATTCTTTGTATAGGAGGCAATTGCCATGCATGTATTCAGAAATAGTTTAGGACTGGTCATCATGATGCTGCTGCTGTGCGGTTTTATCTTTCCGTTAGCAGTAACCGGGGCAGGACAAGTACTCTTTAATGAACAAGCCAACGGCAGTCTGGTAAAGCAGGATGGTAAAGTGGTCGGCTCGAAATTGATCGGCCAGCAATGGACAGATGCGAAATACTTCCACGGCCGTATCAGTGCTGTGGATTACAATATGGATGAAAAAGCAGTCAAAGAAAACGGCGGACCGGCTTCAGGCGGTTCCAACTTCGGCAATACGAATCCTGAATTAAAAGAACGTGTTGAACAAACTATCGATAAAGAAGGCAAAGGGCTGCCTGTAGATGCAGTGACTGCTTCAGGTTCAGGTTTAGACCCGGATATAACGGTTCAAAATGCGAACAGACAAGCAGAACGTATCGCTAAAGAACGTAATCTTTCACCAGATAAAGTCAAACAAATTATTCAGCAGCACAAACAAACGTCGCCTATGGCCGACCCATATGTGAACGTCTTGAAAATGAATATCGCATTAGATCAATTAAAGGCATAGGAGATGATGCATATGTGGATAATCAGTACGCTGATCTTATTTATCATAGTCCTCATTTTAGTCATTGATGATTTAAGAAAGACAGATGATCTGCACGCAAAAGATTACGAGCTGGAAATGATTGAAAAAGGCTTGATTGCTCAAAAACAATACTTTGACGAAAGATAAACACACTTACATCAAAGGGGGTGGTGCTTTATATGTGAGATGAGATTTTATCGTACTGTGCAAAGCACAGTGAAGGAGGCGATGATGTCCTGATAAACGCTTGATAGGAAAACATACTGAACACTACCTAACATCCAAACTGTTCAGACAACCTATAAAGATAACACATTTTTTCAGTGCATAAGACTTCATGTTCCTCCCCTAAAAAAGCATGAAGTCATAATCCCAAAATAAACTTGTTATGAAAGTAAACTCTATTCAATTCTATCCAATCCTTACAGCCGGTATGCTGCTAAAACAGCTGCCGGCTGTTTCTTGTGCACTTAAGCATACATAACTGTTTAAAAGCAAAACAGATAAAAAGACTGGGCAGGCAATAAAACGACTTAGGCACTAATCCCCAAAATCAACTGTAATAGGATTATACTCGCCTTATCCAAAAGCGGAGGTGAACTTCATGTTAGAAAGTATCATTGCGATTATTAAACAAATTGTTGCACAATTCATTTCTGGCGGAAAACAAGACATTCATTAAGCTTTTTGTTCATTTCGGTCGTCTTACTGATTTCAGTAAGGCGGCTTTTTCAATTATTAAGGGTTGAGAAATAGGGTAGAGGAAACTTAAGCGTAATATTGCAAGTTTGTACCTATGCATGTAAGAGACAACCTTAAATTGTTGAATGAAAGTAGTGATTGAAATGGATAAGTCAGCTTTAGTACTTGGCGGCGGCAGTCATTATGCGATAGCTTGGCAGCTCGGCTACTTGAAAGGGATGTCAGACTGCGGCATTGAATTAAGAGATGTGAAAGAAGTAGTGGGAACTTCTGCAGGGGCACAAGTCGGTGCATTGATCACCTCTGATTTACATTGGAATACGATATGGGAAGAACAAATCGAACAGCCGATTCAAGAAGATTCACCGCTGACAGACGAAGCCATGGCACAGCTGCAGCAAAAATTAAGAACGATTGCACAAGACGCAGAAACTGAAACAGCATGGGTAAATGGATTAAGCACTTTATCCAAGGCTGCACACCCTGACATCACACAAGCAGAGCGTTTTGAAATGATTCGCAAGCGTTTAGGCAGTGCGTCATGCGAAACATGGCCGAAAGCCCTGCATATTGTAACAACAGAATCAGAGACCAATGCACGTCATCTGTTCTCTTTTGATGAAGGAGAAGATTTGATTGAAGTGGTCACTGCCAGTTCTGCTTTCCCGGGTGTTTGGGCACCGGTTGAGATGAACGGCAGACATTATTATGACGGCGCCTCTTATTCTGCAGAAAATGCAGATTTGGCAAAAGATGCCAAAACGGTAGTCATTTTAGCTGCGGATTTGCCGATTGCCTATCCTTATGCTTTAGATGAATTAGTGGATAAGATGCGTGTTAAAGGACAGCGAGTACGTGTAGTGACACCGGATAAGCATGTTAAACAAATATTAACAGACTTTAAAGAAAATGCGATGAATCCTAAACTTAGGACTAAGATTGCTGAAGCAGGTGCGAAACAAGGTTATAATGATGTGGACGCTATGTACCAATTTTGGAATCAACATTAATGAGGAGGCAGAACAGTGACACAATTTACAGATCGATTGTATCAACGCGTTGAGCCTATTTGGGCATCTTATATGGAACATCCTTTTATCAAAGGATTGGCAGATGGTTCTTTGGATGAGGAGAAATTCAAACATTGGTTAAAACAAGATTATATTTACTTAATTGAATATGCGCGCTTATTCGCAATCGGTGCAGCAAAAGCAACCGATTTAACGATGATGTCGACATATGCACAATTAATGGACGGTACGTTGAATACCGAAATGAATCTGCATCGCAATTATGCCAAATCATTCGGCATCAGCGAATCAGAATTAGAGGCGACAGAGCCTGCCGAAACAACAACGGCATATACAAGTTATATGCTGAATATGGCGCAAATCGGCGGTGTTGAAAATGTCATTGCGGCTATTTTGACGTGCACATGGAGTTACAACTATATCGGCTTGAAACTCGATGAACAAGATGCCGCAAAAGATCACCCGCTGTATCGAGAATGGGTAGATATGTATGCATCAGAGGAATTCACACAATTTAAAGAAGACTGTGTACAATTGATGAATCAAGTGACAGAGGGACGTACAGAAGCGGAACTTCAAGCTTTAGAAGATATCGTCGTACGTACAAGTTACTATGAATATAAATTCTGGGACATGGCAGAACATCTTCAAACATGGGATGTCCCGGTAAAATAAAACAAAATAGTTTAAATGATTACCTCTTATGCTCAATGGCTAACGCTGTTGAGCATTTTTTTATGCATGTTGTTACGACAAGCAGCTTTAAATGTAAACTAAATAATAAAATAAGTTTACATTTAAGAAACAGAGTACTAAAATAACTTTTGAGGTGATTAACATCAAGACAAGAGATTTAGTATTTATCAGTTTATTTACAGCACTTACGATTGTTTCAAGCATGCTGCACTTTACATTAGGGCCGATTCCCTTCTCGCTTCAAATTGTCACAGTCTTTATTGTGGCGCATTTGTTCAGTTTGAAAATCGCATTTTGGAGTCAGGCTTTGTATGTGGTGATGGGTTTGCTCGGGCTGCCGATCTTCGCAAGCGGCGGAGGGCTTTTTTATGTAATGAAACCGACGTTTGGATTCTTAATCGGTTTTGTCGTTGCGGCTTTAGTGATGGCCATACTGAAACAAAAATGGACACAGCGCAATTTTGTGACAACGTTCCTAATTAATTTAGCAGGAACTGTGATTATCTATGTGTTCGGATGTGTTTATTTTTATTTCATTATGAATTTTGTATTACATACACCGATATCAGCAAGTCAGACTTTCAGCGGTATCGTCTTGCTCAGCGGTCCTGGAGACATCATTTTAGGTGCGGTATCAGCGGTATTGATTTTACGTTTAGAGAAAGTAATGAAAGGAGCTGGCATTCGTGAAGGTCTTCATCACTAGTACAGGTACAGATGCAGGGAAGACTTATGTAACTTTATTGCTGTATCGTGCTTTATCAGCGCATGGTTATCATGTCGGTTTGTATAAACCTTTTCAAACCGAAGAACAAGCAGACGGGACGTATCCTGACTTAGAAGCGTATCGCAAAGTCAGCGGTTTAGATTATGAGACGACTTCGCTGTATCGTTTCCATGAACCGGTATCTCCGCATTTAGGATTTAAATTAGAACCTCATCAGCAACTTAACAGATCAGCTGTCATAGAGAAAGCCGATCAGCTTGCGGAACATTTTGATGTGGTGCTGATTGAAGGCGCAGGCGGTTTAGGCGTACCGATTTATCAAGACAAAGATACATTTTACATGACCGAAGATTTAATCAAAGATACTGCAGATAAAGTGATTAGCGTAGTACCGTCTCAGCTCGGTGCCATCAGCGATATCATTATGCATCAGTATTATTTAACAGCGCATCATTTGCCGGAGAATATTTTGATTATGAATCGTTTCAGTACTTCTATGATTGCTCAAGATAATTATGAAACATTAACCCGATATTTAGCACGCCCTATCTACACATTAAGCGAAGGGGCAGAAGTCCGAGAAGTGTCTGAGGCCCTGATAGAAACTATAATGAAAGGTGAAGTGTCATGAACAAACAAGCATTAATTCAAGCAGACCGTGATTATGTCTGGCATCCGTTTACGCAAATGGGTGTGTACCGCGAACATGATCCGATTATTATTGAACGCGGAGAAGGCAGTTATTTATATGATATTGATAATAATGCCTATTTAGACGGTTATGCCTCTTTATGGGTCAATGTCCATGGGCATAACCATCCGAAATTAAATCAAGCAATTACAGAGCAACTAGGCAAAATTGCCCATTCGACGTTGCTGGGTTCTTCTAATGTGCCTTCGATAGAACTTGCGAAGCGTTTAGTTGAAATTACGCCTGAGCGATTACAGAAAGTCTTCTATTCTGATACAGGCAGTGCCGCAGTGGAAATTGCGATTAAGATGGCGTATCAATATTGGAAGAATTTAGATGCAGAACGTTACGCTGAGAAGAAGAAATTTATTACGCTGAAGAATGGATATCATGGCGATACGATCGGTGCGGTCAGTGTCGGAGGAATTGATACGTTCCATGCGATTTTTAAGGATTTAATCTTCGAGAATATTCAAATCAGCTGTCCGTCTTTATTCCAATCAGAGTATGAAACAGAAGCGGCGTTAGTTGAAGGTTTAGTAGAGGAAATCAGAACTGTCATAGAGCATCATGGCGATGAAATCTGCGGCTTTGTATTAGAACCTTTGATTCAAGGAGCGACAGGAATCTATGCTCAACCGCCGCATTTTATCAAAGCAGTGGAACAACTTTGCCGAGAGTATAATATCTTATTGATTGTGGATGAAGTAGCGACAGGTTTCGGCCGTACGGGAACGATGTTTGCGTGTGAACGTGCAGATGTGAACCCGGACATTATGTGTCTTGCAAAAGGTATCACAGGGGGATACTTGCCGCTGGCCGCAACGATGACTTCTCAAGCTGTGTATGATGCCTTCATAAGCAATCGCCACGCAGATAAAACATTCTTCCATGGCCACACATATACAGGCAACCCTGTCGTATGTGCTGCGGCAATCGAAAGCTTGAATCTGTTTGAAGAAACACATTTAATCGACCATATCAGTAAGACATCCGCGTTACTAGAAGACAATCTGAATGCACTTAAGACATTAGATTATGTCGGGAATGTCCGCGGTTATGGTTTGATGTTCGGTGTAGAATTGGCAGACCCGTCAGATCCTGCACAACCCCTTGCAATTCCAACAGTGGAACGCATCATTCAAACGTGTAAGGAAAATGGTTTGATGATTCGTAATTTAGAAAATGTAATTACCTTTGTGCCGGTCTTGAATATGAGTTTATCTGAAATACAAAAGATGACAGATATCTTTAAAGCCGCATTAGCGCAAGTATTAGAAAATCAAACCGTTTAAAAAATAATTCTGTACATCAATGCCGTAATCTTTCGTTTAGATTGAATCTCCTTGATAAAGACTATAAGGTTAGAGTAGATAGAGAAAATCAAGGAGGAAGTTGCGTGAATAAAAAAGAATTATTCGATATGGCATCTACACCTGTCAATGCGCCGACGTATTCTAAAGTAGATGTGCATTTTCGAAACCGCGAATTTTTAAATATTGTATATAGAACAGATATAGAGAAATTGAAAGCTGTAGTACCAGAGCCGTTAAAGGTGACAAGTGATTTAATCAAATTTGAAGTGATCGATATGCCTGATAGTACAGGACTTGGATCTTATACAGAATGCGGACAAGTGATTCCGGTCGAGTATAATGGTGAACAAGGCGAGTATTACTTAGCAATGTATTTAAACAATCAGCCTGCGATTGCGTTAGGAAGAGAATTGTCGACGTTCCCTAAGAAATACGGCGAACCAAGACTTTATGTCGATAATGATACATTAGTCGGCACATTGGATTATCATTCATTACGTGTGGCACAAGCGACGATGACCTATAAATATCATCCGATTGAAGAAGCGGAAGCAAAAGAGCTGATTACAAAACCAAGCTTTATGCTGAAACAATTGCCGAACTATGACGGGACACCTAGAATTTTAGAAATGACACGTTCTCAAATTACAGATATTCAAATTAAAGAAGCATTCAGAGGCGATGCACGCTTGCAACTATTTGAACATGTCAATGCACCATTAGCAGACTTCCCGGTCAAAGAAATCGTAGATGCACAACACATTCTTGCGGATTTAAGATTAGGCAAACCAGAAGTTGTACATGATTATTTAAATGAATAATAAATAGATAAGGAGAAATGAGACACGAGGTCTTGTTTCTCCTTTTACTTGTTATGCAGACGCTATATGGACAGTATATGTCTACCATCAGAAATACATATCTTTGTTGTGTTCGATTAGGGTATAATGCAATTAAGTATCGAAAAATAGAATATACGAAAGCAGGGGACATGTATGAAATTCAGATATATAGGTGCAAGTCTTGCCGCGTCTGCATTATTATTGACGGCATGCGGACAAAAGGAACAAAACGAAGATACAAAGCAAGAAGAAAAATCAAATCACAACCAAGATAGTTCAAACCAGCAAGAACAAAACAATCACAATGAATCAGACAGTCATGAGAACAATAATGACACACAAAATGAATCTTCAAAAGAATCATCTTCTAAGGAAAAATTCAGTGATTTGAATACCAACAGTAAAGAATATTTAGCACGTGTTTGGTTAGGTGTGTTAGAGAGTTATCAAGATGGCGGCAGTGATTTTGATTCCATCACAATTGACCATTTAGATGTATCTGGTCAGCATATGTATAACCAATATACTGTACGTTATGACGAAGGAACATATGTATTAGCAGCTACTCCGACAGCTGCCGGTCATGTCGTATATAAAAACAATGGAGACGGCACAGTAACGATTTATCCAGTACCGAGCCATTTCCAAGATCGCCGCTGGATAGAGCCTGGATTCAGCCGCAGCGAATCACAAAGTATTATGAACCAAGGCAAAGTAGTACCGCTTTATGATGGCGATGATGCATTGGTACATCAAGTAGAAGGCTGGATCAGCGACGGCACAAAAGTACCTGAATCTAATGCGAGCAATATTGAAACAGAAACTTCTGAAAGTACTTCTGATGAAGATACAGTAACACGCGAAAACGTTATTGATAAAGTTGAAGAATATGAAGGCCATACATTAGATACCAGCACGTATACATTCAAAGAGCCTGAAAAACGCAGTGACGGCGGATGGGGCTTCTCTATTTTAGACAAACAAGGCAACCTTGTCGGTTCTTATATCATTGATGCGGACGGTACTGTGACAAAATTTGATGAAAACGGCGATGAAGTGTAAGTATTCTTCATCATCAAAAAAGTATAAGACTAAAAGAACTTCCTTATGGTTAACTTGTATTGTAGTGAGCCTAAAAAGTTGGCGCTTTTTGATTAAATCCATTATGTTAAGGCAAGATTTCTGTGTTTCACGGGAGTCTTGCTTTTTAAATTTGCAAAAATTTGCCCCTATACTACCAGTTGTCATTAGGAAACGAATGTCTTAAAAATTAATTTAACATCTAAGGACAATACATCGTAAATCAAGCAATTTTGAATGTGACAATACTGTTAGTTTTGAGACCTCTTATTTTTGTTAACCTTAATGTGAACATAATTTATGGAGGTTAGAAGTTATGACTTTAAATATTTTAGGTTATGTATTGGGGATAGGTTTTGTACTATTTGGAATATCGGCTTTAGTGATTTATGGATCTGAAATTTATAAAGTTATAAGCAAAAGCAAGAAAAAAGGCGATTATAAAAAGAGCGTGTATTTCGGTATAATGGCTATTATTTGTGTGTTAGTTTTAATTATTATAGTTAATGTGTTTTAGGATTTAGAAACGAAATTCTACTTTATTTGATATTATTAGAAATAATTTGGTTTAAGTGTTGGAAGAAACTTTCGAAATAAAATCTTCAGTAGTAAGATAACAGTCGACTATACAAAAACACTCCCCTATGGTTAGTATTAAAACCATAAGGGAGTGTTTATTCATATTAATAAAGTTTGATGCTGCCGCCATCTACCATAAGTGTTTGACCTGTAATGTATTGAGAGTCGCTGCTGCCTAAAAATACGGCAACTGGTCCGATATCTTTTTCGACATCACCGAATTTTTGAAGCGGAATGCCGTTGACTACTTTTTCGTAATACTCTGGATTGTTTTGTCTCCACTGGTCGACACCTTCAGAGTAAGCAATTGGAGAAATAATATTGGCATTGATACCGTATTCACCGAATTCGTTAGCTATCACACGCGTGATGCCTCGAATCGCTTCTTTTGCGGCAACATAAGCACCTTGATTTTTGTCGCCTTTCATCGCAGCACCAGAACCGAAGTTGATAATGTTTCCTTTAGTTTCTTTTAAATAAGGAATTGTCATCTGGCATAAATGAAATGTCGCAAAAAATCCAGTGTTGAATGATAGGTTCAAGTCTTCTTCTGTGATATCTAAAAAGCTGTTCATTCGAGATGCGTGTGCATTATTAACCAATATATCAATCTGATGATATTTCTCTATTGTTTGATCTACACATGCCTGCAGCGAGGTTTTATCAGTTAAATCTGTTTTGATGAATGTTGTTTCATAGCCTTGCTGGTTTAATTCCTCGCTTAAGTTTTGTCCTTTTTCTTCAGCGATATCCGCAATCACTACACGTGCATTTTCTTTTGCATACGCACGGACAATACCGGAACCTATACCGCCTGCGCCGCCTGTCACAATTGCTACTTTATTGTCTAATTTTGCCATTTAAGATAACCATCCTTTGAATATATATTTTTCTGTGTGCATCTGATTACGTTTGTTTTCTGAGTTATCTTAGGTGTGTCTTAATCGTTTTCATTTAATTTTTTGACGTGATTAAATAGTTTGTTTTGAATGTTTAACAGTTGCTCGACTTCTTCTTCGTTTAAAACAGAATAGATTTCTTGGTTCATTTTTTGACCTTGTTCTTGTGCCTTGATTAATAAGTTTTGTCCATTTTCTGTGATGGAAATTAAGAAGACGCGTCGATCATGCGGGTGTGCTTTACGTTCTACATAGTGGTTGCGTAGTAAGTTGTTGATTAATTTAGTGACTGCACCAGATGTATAGCCTAACGAATGTGCAATATCTGTAGGCTTTTGAGGTCCTTCTTTTTCTAACTTCGACAGCACTAGGATTTGAGAAATATTTACATTTTCATCAAACCTTTTGATAAAGAGGGTCATTGTGGCAGAATTCAAAAGGTCTGAATGATGAATGAGTTCAAAAAAGTTATTGTTTGTCATAATCTCTCCTCAGTTAAAGTGTTGTATAATATTATTATACCGGTAAGATACTTACTGGTAAACTATTTAGGCATATGGTTACGATTTGATTGGTTTTGCGAAAGCGAATGAGATGATATTAATCACTAATGTAAAACAGGAAGATTTTCACTTTATAATCATGAAAACCTTCCTGTTCTGCGTTTTGAATTTTTAATTTGAACTTCTGTATTATTTTCGGTATTGATTGAAATCAATCACGTTGCTTTGCGATGAATGATTAGATTTGTTTTGTTTACGTTGTTTTGGTTGTTTCGGTGCATCATCATGAAGTTCTGATAAGAATTGGTCTAATTCATCTTGAGAGGTGATTTTACCATCTAAAATCGCATTCATGACTTTGGCATCATCTGAACCATCGTCTTCAAATGCGAGTAATTCTTTAACGACTTCGCGCATGTCTTCATCTTGTCCTGCTTCTGAGAAGGCTGCAATGGCACCTTCAATATTTTTAGGCATCTCTGAAGTAAGTGCGTTCAATTTCTGCATTTTATTAATTTCTTCAAGGATTTCTCGGTCGTCAGGATCGATGTAATCTAATGGATCGATATTGTTTTGTTCGAAATAATCGACTAAGAATTCAAAGATATCAATCGGCATATAAAGCACACTATAATCCCAGTCAGCAGCAACCATAAAGACGTCTAAATCCAAGTTTGATACATGCGTAAATGGAATGACGTTGCTTCCTTCCACAATGAAATAAGCAATTAAGCTGCGTGCATCTTCAGTGAGATAATCGAAACGTTCGAAAGGATCCTCCATGAAGGCATCCTCAATCAATTCAATTAATTCATCACTATTGCATTTTGAGAAACCTTTGATTTTAAAGTTGCGGCAGATTTGTTTGAGTTCTTTTACTGTGAAGTCGCATAATCTAAAAGGCAAGTGATAAAGTCCGTATTCTTGTCTTGCTTCATGAAGCTCCTGCATTTCTAGAATTGCATCTTCTTCATCGTCATCTAACTGCGGTAAAGGCTTGTATTGACTATTAAGTACATATTGGTTGTAATTATTGATGAAATCAATATCCACAAACCAGCCTTCATCATCTAATGGAAAGATAAAGTTGGTCGCCGATAATAATGGCATATATCTAGCATCTTTCTCAGAAATTACAGGTACTTCTATTTGATTGGAAAGAATGAAATCCAGTACTTGTTTTTCTTTTTTATTACTGTATTTCGCATAATCAGCGAAAATTTCTGCTTCAGTCATTTGCATAGAATCTTCTTTTTGGTAGTTCGGATTTTTAATTTGTATTGCGTAAAGGAGTCGGTCGTAATTATCATATTTACCAGAGAAGTCGTACATATATCTGTCACCTCATGCGTTAATTAATCTTATTTATCTATTTTATACTAAAATCAAGGCGATAACTAATAATTCTATCATTCAATTTTACAATAGCGATGTTCAGCTTTTAATGTCGATATGATGCTTTTTAAAGTACTTGCTGAGGATGAAATAGATATCTTGCGGGACACTGATCATGTGCTTCTTTTCATTGTAATTGACCATAAATGCATCATCGATGGCAGAAGGTACGGGGCCTTTTAGACTGACCGCATTATGTTCATGAACAAAGAACAGCGAAAGCAGTGCAACGGCTTCATCATCTTCTAATAAGATATCTAGCATTTCATCAGGTTCTTCGTAGAACGTTTTAGATATCATTAAGGCAATTTCATTTTTTCTAGTGTTCGCAAAACCATGAATATGATATTTTCTGCAAATATTCTTAAGTTCAGGCAAACTATATTTTCTTGTCATTATTTGGGCGATTGTTAAATATTCTTGAAGCATGTCTCTATCCTTTCTTCAATGTTACATCTAGACGAATGTGCGGATGATTCATATAGGATTGTACCGCAGGTTATGGTACATTAATGAATAAGAATTATAAAATGAAGGAGAACTTCAATGGATGTTACAACATTTGTCTATGTATTGATTATAGTTATCAGTTTTCTGGTAACGAACGCGATTTCAAACCGATTTATCAAAAATCGTTCCAATACTGGACTGTATCTTTTAAAACGCGTCGGTATTTTCATGGCTGTCTATCTTGTATTATTTACAATCTATTTTATCTTATTCCAGCCTAAATTCTAAAGTAATCTGCGGGGTGCTAAGTTAATCTTAGTACCTTTTTTAATACGAGTGCATCTATGTAAAAGCATAAGCCAAGGCTGCCCTCGGCTTATGACTCATTTCCTAAGTGTTTCGTATATCACTTTTTTATACAGGACGTACTGTGACTTCGTTAACATTGACATGACCTGGTTGTGTTAAGGCATATACAACGGCATTTGCGATGTCTTTAGGTTCTAACATTTTACGGTTGCCCCAATCTGTATCGCTTGTCATTGCAGTGTCTACCATACCTGGTGAAATGCTTGTAGAACGGATACCAGTTTTAGCCAGTTCTTTTTCTAAACCTTGTGTAATAGCGTGAACAGCTGCTTTTGTGGCACTGTAGAGTGCACTTGTCTTACTGACTTCAAATCCCGAAATTGAAGCAATATTGACAATGTGTCCGCTGGATTGTTTTTGGAAGTGGGGCATGACTGCGTTGATTGCGTAAAGTGTACCTTTAAGGTTCACATCAATCATGTCATCCCAAGCTTCTACTTGTCCGTCTGTGATTTGAGATGATTTCATTTGTCCTGCACTGTTGACTAAGATGTCTACTTTGCCGAATTCTTCTACAGCTTGTGCAACGGCACAATCGATTTCTTCGCGCTTTGTGACATCTGCACTGATGATTTCAAAATTCTTCGCACCTGCTTTTCTCAATTCAGTAGAAACCGCATCTAATTTGTTTTCATCACGTGCAACAAGTACGACCGTTGCGCCTTCATTTGATAGTTTAAGTGCGATGCCTTTCCCGATACCGCTGCTCGCACCCGTAATTACAGCGACTTTCTTGTTTAATTCTGTCATGAGTAAATCCGCCTTTCTCTCTCTTATTTACCTACACTTTAACATATTCCCTTAATTGTTCTGTGTATAAGCATTGTGTACACATAAGAAAGACTAAATAATCCGAACATTTGAAAACTTTAAAACCCTGTTTTGATTAGGTTAGAGATATGTTAGATTAAATACGGTGTTGGAATTTATTACATTTCTAGTGTAGAAAATGCGATTAAAAGCATCCTTTCATAAATATTTCTTCAAAAATGTAAACGTTTTCTAAAAGCATAATGAAACTAGATAGATTTTGGTATACAATGAAATTATGTTTAAATTATGTGCAATTTCAGCAGAGTGGGCTGCTGAGAATTGAAGTAAATAGAGTTAAGGCATATCAATAGAGAGAGGGGAACAAAAATGCTATTGCTTACGATTCTTCAATTCATACTCAACATTTTCATCGCTATCGTTGTCGTGGGATTGTTGATTTCTGGATTGGTTTTGTTAATCAGAGATAAGCGCCAGCAACAACACAGTGTCCTAAGAAACTACCCTGTGCTTGCACGCGTGCGCTATTTCTTCGAAAAGATCGGACCTGAGCTGCGTCAATATTTATTCTCAGAGGATACGAAAGGGAAGCCGTTTTCACGCAGACAATATACGGATATTGTTAAAGCGGGTAAATACAAATCGCGTATGGCAAGTTTTGGGACATTAATGGATTATGAAGACGGGTTCTTCATTCAAAATACAATGTTTCCGAAACAAGCAACTGAAATGCGTATTGATCAATCGAACTTGATTTCTACTTTCTTGTATAAAGTAGATAACGAACGCTTATTCGACCGTGAAGAACATCGCGAATCGGATGAAGTTGATCCTTATTACCTTTCAGATGAGGATGCGGTGGTGTTAGGCGAAGGCCTCAAACATCCTTATGTGGTAAAACGTTTAGTCGGTCAATCTGGTATGAGTTATGGTGCACTCGGTAAGAATGCGATTACTGCACTTTCAATGGGATTAGGACGTGCAGGGACTTGGATGAATACCGGAGAGGGCGGTTTGTCTGACCACCATCTTAAAGGCGGCGGAGATTTAATTTATCAAATCGGACCAGGTTTATTCGGTGTACGTACCGCTGACGGAGATTTCGACATAGACAAGTTCAAACAAAAAGCAGGCATGGACCAAGTGAAAGCCTTTGAAGTGAAGTTGGCACAAGGGGCTAAAACACGCGGCGGTCACATGGAAGGTGCTAAAGTAACAGAAGAAATCGCAGAAATAAGAAGTGTAGAAGTCGGTAAAACAATCAATTCACCAAACCGTTTTGAATTCATTCATAATTATGATGACTTGTTAGATTGGATTATGCAGCTGCAAGAAGCAGGGCAAAAACCTGTAGGATTCAAAATTGTAGTCAGCCGTGTATCTGAAATTGAAGGCTTGGTTAAGACAATGAAAGAACGTAATCAATTCCCAAGCTTCATTACAATTGACGGCGGTGAAGGCGGTACGGGTGCCACTTATCAAGAGCTTCAAGATAGTGTCGGCTTGCCGCTGTTTACAGCACTGCCGATTGTAACAGGTATGCTTGAGAAATACGGCATCCGCGATAAGATGAAAATCTTCGCATCAGGCAAATTGGTCACACCAGATAAAATCGCAATTGCACTCGGTCTAGGAGCAGACTTAGTCAATGTAGCGCGCGGTATGATGATCAGTGTCGGCTGTATCATGAGTCAGCAATGCCACTTGAATACATGCCCAGTCGGTGTTGCGACAACAAACCCTAAATTAGAGCGCGGTTTATTTGTAGACGAGAAGAACTACCGTGTCACAAACTATGTGACAAGCTTGCATGAAGGGTTATTCAACTTAGCAGCGGCAGTCGGTGTTAATAGTCCGACTGAAATTACGCAAGAGCATTTAATACTTAAAAACAAGAGCGGCGACCTTCAATCGATATATGATTATAAACTGAAACTGATTGAAGCTTCATAAAGATAATCTATAACTGAAGCGTTATGTCTATTAAGCGACATTTTCCATGAGATGTAAGTGGAAAATGTCGCTTTTTGTATGGGACAATATCCCATGGCAAACGAAATAATCCAATGTGCTATCCGCCAGTTGACTGATTTTTATTAGATTTAACATTTAATTAAACTGGAATCAATCTTTTTAATGCACAGTTGTGGTATGATAAATTGCATTATTTAAAATGGGAATGATACTTCAGTATTACATAGAGGAGATGAAATATGTCACATAAAACAAAACTAGTGATGATTATAACAATGCTGATGGGCGGATTTTTCGGTTTGTTGAACGAAACTTTGCTTGCGACAGCATTGCCGAGTATTATGAGAGATTTCAATATTGAATATACACAAGTACAGTGGTTAACGACTGCTTTCTTACTTACAAATGGTGTAGTTATACCGTTATCCGCAATGGTTATCCAGCGCTTTACAACACGTCAAGTCTTCACGACGGCGATTTTAATCTTTTTAATCGGCACAATAGCAGCTGGATTCAGTCCAAACTTTACAGTGCTGTTAATTGCACGTATTGTACAAGCACTTGGTTCAGGTATGATGATGCCATTAATGATGACAACAATCTTAGATATCTTCGAACCGCATGAACGCGGGAAATATATGGGGATTTTCGGTTTAGTGATTGGTTTAGCACCTGCAATCGGACCGACATTGTCAGGTTACTTAGTAGAATACTTTAATTGGCGTTCATTGTTCCATGTTGTAGCGCCGATAGCGGTGCTTACTTTCTTAGGCAGTTTGAAATTTGTGGTTAACGTAGGAACCACAAAGAAAGTCCCGATTGATGTATTATCGATATTACTTTCAGTCATAGGTTTCGGCGGTTTATTATACGGCACAAGTTCAATTTCAAGAGACGGTTTTGATGATCCGATTGTCTTAACAACGATTATCGGCGGTTTGATTTTGGTGGTCATCTTTATCATCAGACAAACACGTTTAACAACACCGCTGCTTGATTTCAGAGTCTTTAAAGAAGGCCAGTTTGCGGTAGGTATATTAATAATGGCCTTTGTGATGATTGCGATGATCGGTTCAGAGACGGTATTACCGATTTTCGTACAAAATATTATGGGCAAGCCGGCACTTGAATCCGGACTTATTTTATTGCCGGGTGCGATTGTAATGGGAATTATGTCTGTCTTGTCTGGCTTTCTATTTCAGAAATTCGGTGCCAAAATACTTGCGATTATCGGTTTATCAATAGTTGTTATTACAACATTGTACTTCGTCTTTATGGATGGCGATACATCTTCAGGCATGCTTGCGACGGTTTACGCTATTCGTATGATCGGTATTGCTTTAGGTTTAATGCCTTTAATGACACATATTATGAATCAGTTGCCGATGCATTTGAATGCGCATGCTTCTTCAATGACGAATACCGTACAACAAATTGCGGCATCTATCGGTACAGCCGCATTATTCACAATCATGAGCCATTATGCCGAAGCATTCAAACCTGATATGGCGGATTATGAAGGTATGGGTAAGAAGGCTATGATGCAAGCTGTGCAGCACGATGCATTATTGAATGGTTATCACGCAGCCTTCTGGTTTACAGTAATTATTGCGGTGATTAGTTTAATCAGTGTGTTCTTGTTAAAAGGCAAGAAAGCCGCAGATGCCGCATCACCGCTTACTTCAGAAGAACAACATATGCAATAAACGATAATATTGAAATAATGCTTTATTACAAGTCTTGGATGTGTACTTACAATGTATCCAAGACTTTTTTGCTTGTTATTGAACTGAAATTGCTTTTAATTGTTTTATCAGAATATTTTCGCAACTCCATACAACAGGCAATGTTTCATGATAGAATGGTTCAAAAGAGAGACAAAGGGGATGTAGTTTTATGACAGTACAAGATTATCAAAATGCGACACCAAAAGAGATTCGCGATGCCATTGCGAAAGGGGAAATCACAGGACATACGAGCGGTATGGCTAAGGGGTACATTCAAGCGAATGTGGTTATTCTGCCTGAAAAGTATGCATATGATTTCTTGAAGTTTTGTTTTAAGAATCCTAAGACATGTCCATTATTAGACGTTTCAGAAGTTGGGGAGAAACATTTTACGAAGTATGGAAGAGAATCAGATATCACACAAGATGTGTCATTATATCGTGTGTATCGAGATGGAGAATTAGTTGAAACACCGACAGATATCGGTCATGTCTTTACAGAAGATATGGTCAGTTTCTTAATCGGATGCAGTTTTACGTTTGAACATGCGCTGCTTGAAACGGGTATTCCTATCCGTCATATTGAAGAAGGACACAATGTGCCGATGTATATTACGAACATTCCAGCAGAACCAAGCGGCCGCTTTGACGGTAATATCACTGTAAGCATGCGCCCTATGACAATGGCAGAAGCAATTAAAGCGACAGAAATTACAACACACTTTAAGAACGTACATGGTACACCGATTCATATCGGAGATCCGAAAGCAATCGGCGTGACGGATTTGGAAAATCCTGATTTCGGCGAACCGGTTCAGTTTAAACCAGGTGAAGTGCCTGTATTCTGGGGATGCGGTGTTACTCCGCAATCTGTCGCATTAGACGCAAAACCAGAACTCATCATCACACATGCGCCTGGTCATATGTTTATCACAGATGTTAAAGATAGCGAGTTGAGTGATTAAGGGTAAAAAAATAGATGTTGCTTAGTGGTTCATACAATCATTTAACTAACGGGACATGGTATAATATTTAAAAATATTGGAGGAGGCAACGCCATGGTCAAACGTATCGCACTCAATAAACAAGTGTTTAATGCGTATATTCAAGAAGCAAATGTGCCTCTCTCCGCTATTAAAGAGAAGGTTGAAAAGATAGATGACATCATGAGCGGAGAGATTAACCCAACATTTAATCAGCTTATCAAAATAGCGAAAATTATAAATGTACCCGTTGGTGCATTATTGTTGAATGAGAAAATGACTGAGCCGAAAGAAAGATTGGACTTTAGAGTGCTTCAATCGAAAATGGAAGAAAGTAAAAGCGAAGAGCTTAAAGCAACAATACAAGAAATGCGAATGAAACAAGCGTTTCTAAAAGAAGAGATAGAATATGAACTTCCGTATATCCATCTTTTTAAAGCACAAACAGATGTACTTCAAGTTGCACATGAAATTCGTAAAATTTTAGATGTTCCAAAAGATTATATGGGACAAGCAAAGCCTGATGCATTTAACTATTTCAGGGAAAAAATCAATCGAATCGGAGTTTTTGTTTTCTTAAATGGAAAAGTAAAAGACAACACACACCGTCCGCTCAATATTAAAGAATTTAGAGGCTTTGTATTAAGCGATAAACAGGCACCGATTATCTTTATTAATCAGACAGACACTAAAAATGGACGTTTGTTCACATTGATTCATGAACTGGTTCATTTGTTTGTAGGTAATGAAGGTATTTTCAATAGTGATGCATTGGAAGAAAGTGCGCAATCATTCGAAGCACATATTAATAAAATCACAGCTGAACTGCTTGTACCTCTATCCATATTTGAGAAGATCAAGACAAATGATATTCATATTCTAGAAACAATATTTCCAGTAAGTCAATATGTCTTATATAGAAGATTATTAGATACAAATAGAATAAGCCGCACCGCTTATCAAGTTGCTGTAAAGGAACTCGAAGAGGCATATACAAAAGCACAAAAGAATAAAAAGCTTAGTTCTGAATCCGGCGGAAACTTTAATAACAACCTGAAGTACAGAATGGACAGTGTCTTCTTCAGATATGTCGACAATGCTTTAAAACAAAATAAAATTTCTTATACTGATGCTTTTCAGTTAGTTGGTGTTGGTTATAAGGGATATAAATTTTTGGCAAAATAAATATGAATACTTAGTGAAGTCTTAGTTGAAAAACTAAGGCTTTTTTCTTTTTGATATCACAAAATCAGCAACGGATAAAATTGTTATTGTTCCACTTTTAATTTATATTACCTATTTTGTATCTATATACATTTTATGACAATTTGCGAGTTTATTACATAATAAAATCGATTGTAAAAGCAATGAAAGCGCTTAACCACTAGGATAGTTAAATAATATAAATATTCTGATTATGTTTAAAATTTAAAGTTTGTTAAAAAAATAACGAAATCAATTTGACTTTATAATATTTTAGAGGTACATTCTATGCGAATAAATTCACAAGGAGAGATGATCATGGAAATTGGTATTATCAAGGAACTAAAACCAGGTGAAGGACGTGTCGCGTGTACACCCGAAAACGTTAAAAAACTTGTGTTAGAAGGACACCGTGTTGTGGTTGAATATAATGCTGGTACAGGCTCTGGATTTGATGATGAACAGTATAAAAGAGCTGGTGCGTTTTTAGTGGATCATGAAGAAGCTTGGCAAGCAGATTTAATTGTGAAAGTAAAAGAACCGGATGAGAAAGAATTCCGTTATTTTAAAGAAGGACAAGTGATTTGGGGTTTCCAACACTTAGCATCATCTAAAGCAACGGTAGAGGCAATGAAAGAAGCAGGTGTGACAGCAATCGGCGGCGAAACTATTGTTAAAGATGGACAAGCCCCATTACTTGCGCCTATGAGTGCGATTGCCGGCAGACGCTCAATGTTGATGGGTGCGTATTATTTAGAAAAACAACATGAAGGAGAAGGTATTTTAATCTCAGGTATCGATGCCATTGATGGTATCCCAGCAGGTAAAGTGGTTATCTTCGGCGGAGGTTCAGCAGCAGTAAACGCTGCGACAATCGCATTGGGCTTACAAACAAATGTATCGATTATTGAGTTGAAAGATGAACGTATTGCATGGCTGAAAGACCACTTTAAAGGTGAAAAAGTCGAAGTGATTAAATCGACAAAAGAAAATCTAGCACAAGAAATTAAAACAGCTGATGTCTTTATTTCAACTATTCTAATCCCTGGTTCTAAACCTCCGAAACTTGTTACTAAAGACATGATTCAATCTATGAAAAAAGGATCAGTGCTCATTGATATTGCGATTGACCAAGGCGGAACAATTGAAGGCATTAAACCGACAACAATTGATAACCCAGTGTATGTAGAAGATGGAAAAGTATTTTATGCAGTACCTAACCAACCAGGTGCAGTCCCAAGAACTTCTACAATGGCACTTGCTTTAGGCAATATTGAGTACTTATTAGAAATCAGTAAAAAAGGTATTGCACAAGCAATCAAAGATAATCCAGTTCTAGCATCTGGCGTCAATATATACAGAGGTCATATTACCAACGAAGGTTTAGCACAATCTCACGATATGAAATACGAAGCACTTAGCGATGTTCTTGATTGACTAAATAAAGAAATGGAGTGTTAAGCATGACAGTTAACAGTGCAATTATGCAAACAGAAAAATATTGCAACATTCACGATATCAAAGAAGCCAAAATGAAAATACGAGATTATGTACGTAAAACGCCTTTAATACAATCTATGTTTCTAAGCAATAATGTGACACATGGCAATGTCTATTTAAAATTAGAAAACATGCAATTCACAGGTTCCTTTAAATACAGAGGGGCACTTAATAAAATCTTGCATCTTACAGATGAACAAAAAGATAAAGGAATTATAACTGCTTCAGCGGGCAACCATGCACAAGGATTAGCTTTAACAGGTAAATTACTAGACATCAAAACGACAGTGATTATGCCTGAAGAAGCACCTATTGCGAAACAAGAAGCAACTCGCGGTTATGGTGCAGAAGTAATTTTAAAAGGTGAAACGTTTAATGACTCTCGTTTGTATATGGAAGAACTTGCAGAAGAAACGGGAAAAACGATTGTTCATCCTTATGATGATAATGAGGTAATGGCTGGTCAAGGTACCATTGGTCTCGAAATTCTGGATTCAATTTGGAATGTAGATACAGTGATTGTTCCTGTCGGCGGCGGCGGACTTATTTCTGGAGTAGCGACTGCTTTGAAATCATTCAACCCGTCTATTCATATTATCGGAGTACAATCAGAAAATGTTCATGGTATGGCTGAATCAGTGAAAGAAGGACATATCGTATCGCAATTTACTAATCATACGATTGCGGATGGCACAGAAGTCGCAATACCTGGAGATAAAACATATGAAGTAGCAGATAAGCTGGTAGATGAATTTATCTTAGTCAGTGAAGATGAAATTTCAGATGCAATGCGTCATTTAATGCAACGTGCAAAAATTATCACAGAAGGTGCAGGCGCATTACCAACAGCAGCACTTATCAGCGGTAAGATTGATCCGAAATGGTTAAAAGACAAAAATATAGTAGCACTTGTTTCAGGCGGAAACGTAGACTTAACACGTGTTTCACATATTATCGATACTTTGCTTAAACCAGCAGATACAAGTGAAGGTGTAGTCGGCTAACTTAATATAAGCAGAACGGAGGTACCCCAATGAATAGTGACAAAGCCTTAAAGAAAAACATAGGTTTTTTTGCTGCCCTTTCACTGGTGATGGGGTCTGTGATTGGTGCAGGTGTCTTCTTTAAAGTATCGAGTGTAACAGAAGTGACAGGTTCTACAAGTATGGCGATGCTTGTTTGGTTCTTAGGCGGACTTATTACAATCTGTGCAGGGCTGACAGGTGCTGAGCTTGCTGCCGCAATTCCAGAGACGGGCGGTCTAACAAAATACATCGAATATACTTATGGTGATTTTTGGGGCTTCTTATCTGGATGGGCCCAAGGCTTTATATATTTTCCAGCTAACGTAGCAGCGTTAGCCATCGTATTTGGTACACAAGTGATTAACTTATTTCATCTTAACGCATTTTATTTGATTCCTATTTCAGTTTTGAGCGCATTATCGATTTTGCTCATTAACTTGTTAGGTTCAAAGGCAGGCGGCTTGCTTCAAACAGTGACATTGGTGATTAAATTAATCCCGATTGCATTGATTGTAGTGTTTGGCTTCTTTCAAAGCAGTGAAGTTTCCTTTTCATTGTTCCCAGTAGTAAATGGAACATCATCAGGATGGTTTGAAGCCATAGGAAGCGGTTTGCTAGCAACAATGTTCGCATATGACGGATGGATTCATGTTGGTAATATTGCCGGGGAAATGAAAAATCCTAAGAAAGATCTGCCTGGCGCAATCGCATTAGGCATCGGCTTGATTATGGTAGTTTATCTGCTTATCAATGCTACGTTCTTAATGACATTGCCTATTGATCATATTATCGGTAATTTAAACGCCGCAAGCGATGCATCTTCTATATTATTTGGTGCTAATGGCGGTAAATTAATCACAATCGGCATTTTAATCTCCGTATATGGAACAATGAACGGTTATACAATGACAGGAATGAGAATTCCTTATGCAATGGCACAACTGGATCAACTTCCTTTTAAACGTGCATTCTTAAGTCTGACACCATCAGACACACCTTGGTTAGGCGGCGTCATCCAACTGATCGTGGCTGTTGTCATGATGTTATTAGGCGCATTCGATACAATTACGAATATGTTGATATTTGTGATTTGGACATTTTATTGTATGGCGTTTCTCGCAGTTATTTTGCTTAGAAAGCGAAAACCTGATTTGCAACGTCCTTACAAAGTACCGTTATATCCGGTTATCCCAATTATCGCATTAGCTGCAGGTGTATTCGTATTAATTAATACGTTGATGACTCAACCTGTATTAGCAATGATTGGTATAGGGGTAACATTGATAGGTATTCCAATTTATTACTATAAAAAGGCTAAAGTATAAAGTTCTAGGCATCTGAGGCTTTGAGTGATTGAAGCTTCGGATGCCTTTTTCTTATATCTTGATAAACTCTCAATGTAAATCTATACAAATACTTTATAACATATTTATAAAAAGTGTGAATAAAGTGTAAAAATGTTTTGCTTAAAAGGTGCGGGGAATTGTAGGAGTAAGACATGATTTTTGAGGAGGTTTTTTGAAGTGAGCGAACACAAAAACAAAAAGCAAGAGCAGTTGGATCAATTCAGAAAAAGCCATCAAGATGAAGCAATGACGACGAATAATGGTACAAAAGTCAGTGAAGATGAATTAACATTAACCGCTGGTGAAAGAGGACCGAGTCTACTTGAGGACTTCCATTTCCGCGAAAAGATTATGCATTTCGACCATGAGCGTATTCCAGAACGTGTTGTACATGCGCGTGGATTTGGTGCACATGGTGAATTCGAATTATATGAAGATTTATCTAAGTATACTTCTGCGGACTTCCTTACGAATACAGATAAAGTAACGCCAGTATTTGTGCGTATTTCTACTGTACAAGGTTCAAAAGGTTCACCGGATACTGTACGAGACGTACGCGGTTTTGCGACGAAATTCTATACAGATGAAGGTATCTTTGACTTAGTAGGGAACGATATTCCGGTATTCTTCGTTCAAGATGCGATTAAATTCCCTGACTTGATTCACGCAGTAAAACCTGAGCCAGATACTGAAACACCGCAAGGCGGTTCAGCACATGATACATTCTGGGACTTTTTCGCAGAAAATCCTGAAACATCACATACTGCAGTATGGGCAATGAGTGACCGCGGTATTCCTAAGAATATCAGACAAATTGAAGGATTCGGTGTACATACATTCCGATTAGTCAACGCAGAAGACGAATCTTTCTTTGTTAAATTCCATTGGCGCCCAACACACGGTTTAGAATCATTAGTATGGGATGAAGCACAAATCTTGCAAGGTAAAGATATCGACTTTCATCGTAAAGACTTGCACGAATCTATTCAAAAAGGCGACTATCCTGCATGGGAATTAGGCTTGCAGATTATTAGAGAAGACCAAGAGTTCGACTTTGATTTCGATATCTTAGACCCTACTAAGCTTTGGCCGGAAGATGAAATTCCAGTTAAAGTTGTAGGTAAAATGACATTGAACCGCAACGTAGATAATGTGTTTGATGAAATAGAACAAGTCGCATTCCATCCAGGTCATGTAGTACCGGGTATCGACTTCTCAAATGACCCGTTATTACAAGGCAGACTATTCTCTTATACAGATACACAAATTTCTCGACTTGGCGGACCGAACTTCAACCAGATTCCAATCAATCGTCCTGTAAATAAAGTACGTAATAACCAACGTGATGCGATGCATCAAATGAATATTCATGAAGGTCAGACTTCTTATCATAAGAACAAATTAGAAGGGAATTGTCCGTTTACAAGTTCTAAATCTGAAGGCGGTTATGAACATTATCCAGAAAAAGTTGAAGGACATAAGATCAGACGCCGCAGCGACAGTTTCAAAGATTATTACTCACAACCAAGATTGTATCTGAACAGTTTAACGCAAGCGGAATATGATCATACTGTAGACGGCTTCTCATTTGAAATCGGTAAATGTAAAAGCATGGACGTACGTCAGCGTGCAGTGAATCAATTGAATAAAATTGACAGAGAATTAGCTGAACGTGTTGCGGCGAATGTCGGTGTTGAAGTACCAGAAGAAAATGAAGAAGTAAAAACAGATAAGAAAGACAGTCAATTAACAATGGAAAAATATGATATTCCATTACCTGGCCACTCTGTCGCTATCTTAATCAATGGCGATGTGGATCCAGAAACATTAAAATCTTATGCGAAAAGTGCAGCGGATAATCAATTAAACTATGCATTTGTCGGCAAGCAGCAAAAATCATTATCAGAAGATATTTCTGTGAATGAGACTTATGATACTGCACATGCGACATTATTCGACAGTCTGGTTATATTATCAGATGGTTCAGAGCTTGAACCAGAAGCGGAAGAATTTGCGGCACTTTCTTATAAGCATAAGAAACCGATTCTCTTTAATGAAGCAGCTTCAAAAGTATTGCAAGATAAAAAAGTGAAATTAGATGCGCCTGGTGTCATCGTTTCAGATAATCCAGAAGATATCTTAAAAGCATTCAAACAATATCGCTATTGGGATAGAGCGTAAGTTAATCATTGGGTCCTCGGTGTAACAGCCGAGGGCTTTTTTATGTTTAAGCAGAAAATATCATGTGTTATAAGTTGTTAATTGAAACAATATAAAGCATTAGACTTTCACTAAATTTTCATTTTTGACTATTGTGTTACACTGCACAGCGGTGAAGAATCATGATAAACTAGAGTATGTTATTTTTTTCACAAGAAAGAGAAATTAAGTGAGGCGTTAACATGTTCTTGTTTATTTTAGAAATTATCATTATGATTGCGGCGATATTACTCGGGCTGCGTGCAGCAGGTGCATTAGGCTGCGGTATCTTTGCGATTGTGGCGCAATTGATTATGATTTTTATATTTGGATTACCACCGGGTTCTGCGCCGGTAACTGCAGTCTTGATTATATTATCTATCGGTATTGCCGGCGGTACATTACAAGCAACGGGCGGTATTGATTATTTAGTTCATTTGGCATCGAAAATTATTGAACGTTTTCCTAAGTCGATTATCTTTATCGCACCGATGATTGTGTTTCTCTTTGTATTCGGAATCGGAACAGCGAATATTGCTTTATCGCTTGAACCGATTATTGCGAAGACCGCAAAACGTGCAGGTATTCAGCCGAAGCGTCCTTTAACAGCCTCAGTACTGACTGCGAACTTGGCTTTATTATGCAGTCCTGCAGCTTCAGCGACTGCCTATATTATCTCTGTTGTCGCAGTGTCCGGTATTACCATGGGCAAATATTTATCCATCGTCTTGCCGACAGCATTGATTAGTATGTTAGCGCTGAGTGTTTATTGTACAGTCGTCGGCAGACGCAAACCGCACCCGAGTCAATTTGCGGAACAGCTTTTAGAAGAGATAGAAGATACAGAACCGCGCCCTGAATTTACAAAAAGAGTGAAAATCGGTGTAGCAGCTTTCTTAACAGGAGTTGCGTGTATTTTATTCTTTGGTATCTTTTCAGATTTTGTCCCTTCGTTCAAAGTGAATGGCGAGACGGTTAAGTTAGAAACAACAGAGATAGTACAATTGTTTATGTATGCGAGTGCCGCAATCAACTTGGTGCTGATTAAATTGAATACAAGAGACATTTTAAACGCACACATTACGCAATCTGCGATTGGCGCACTCTTTGCGGTCCTCGGTCCCGGGTGGTTAGGTGCGACGATTTTCAGTGCACCGAGCAACCAAAAGATTATGACCCAGGAAATAGGAGGCATTATTGAACAAGTCCCATGGCTTGTGATTATTTTAGTCTCCATGGTGACAATGATAGTGATATCGCAATCTGCGACAGCTTCGATTATGCTGCCGATATTGATGAGTATCGGTGTGCCTCCGATGTACTTTATTGCGATGGTTCAAACATTAAACGTAAACTTCGTGATTCCGGCACAGCCTACATTACTCTTTGCGGTAGATCTAGACGAAACGAAACAAACACGACCGACCAGCTTTATTCTTCCGGGCTTCTTTGTTATTACAGTTTCGATTATAGTCGGTTTCTCATTGAAAGCTCTTTTAGGTTATTAATAGATAGAAAATGTATATTGTATGAAAAAAGCATATAAACATAACCAAAAGCGCGCAATCACTTTTAAAGGTTGCGCGCTTTTGGTTTGCTTATTGTCCTAACATCTTTTTCATTTGTTTCACAGCCATTTTAGTTTGTTCTGCTTTCGGCATAGATTGCATCATAGCCATTTGTTTTTGCTGGCTGCTGGAATCTTTTTGTTTCGCTTGCAGCTGTTTTAATTGTTCTGGCGATGCTGCAACCCATTCATCTTTAGGCAAGGTAATGATTGTAGTTTCTTTAATCAATGCTTTGCGGTCATCGCCGAAGCTCATCAATGCTTGATAGAAATCATTTTCGAATACCCAAGCTGTTGTTTTGGTTTTGACTTCAGGCTGTTTGACGTCTTTAAGTTGATACGTCGCTGATTTTTTCACAGTTTCCACTTGTTTCTCTTTGCTGAAGTCAGGTTTGAAATGAGCTTGTGCTTTCTTTTGATCTTTGTGATCGCGATAAATCAAAACATAGTTGTTTGTATCTTTGCCGAGTTCTTTCGCAATCATTAGATTAGCAGGGTTTTGTTTATCACCTGCAGAGTAAACATTATGGTGTACTTTAGTTGTTGTGACTTGCTTCATGCCGAAGTGATGATGCAGGTTCATACCGATTAAGATACCTTGAATCAGTAATAAGGCCATTAACAGACTGCCTATCGCAATACGAACAACTTTCGGCTTGATAAACATCCAAGTGAGGAAGACAGCTAGTGTAAGTATTATTAAGATAATCATTTTGTTTCCTCGCTTTCTTTAGAAAGATTATTGCCTAAGAATGGTACCAGCGCAAGACCGAGTACTGCGAAGACTAAACCAATCGCAAAGGCAGTATTGAAACCGTCAATCATCGCATGTTGGAATTGTCGCATGAATTCAAACGGGTCGGTATCTTTTAAGGATGCTTTCGGCTCGTTGTTGTTAATGATGTTTTGTGTCACAGATGTTAATAATGCAACACCGATAGAAGATGCCATTTGACGTGCAGTGTTATTAACTGCTGTACCGTGTGTTCCGACTTCTGTAGGAATCGAATCCATCGCAAAAGCAGTGAGCGGCATCATAATCAATGCAATTGAGAATATACGTATGGCATATAACACTGTAATAAGTGTTGTCGATGTTTCGCCAGATAAAAAGGCGAAAGGAATTGTAGATACACTAAGAATAAAGAAACCTACAAATGCTAAACGTTTCACACCGACTTTATTGTATAAAGCACCTGAAATCGGTGAAGTGATACCCATTAAGAGTGCACCAGGCAATAAAGTCAAACCTGCGACAAGCGGTGAGAAACCATGGATATTCTGCAAGTATGTCGGCAGCATCATTTCTACACCGAACATAGCCATTGTGATTAATACAATGCCTAATGTGGCGAAAGTGAAGTTTCTGTTTTTAAATACGCGCAAGTCTAAGAATGGATCTGTCATTTTCAATTGACGCACTACAAAGAAGGTCAAGATGAACAGACTTGCGATAATCGGCAAGATGACCCACCAAAAGCTGCCCCATCCTTCTGAAGCCACGTTTGAAAAGCCCCAAAGGAACAGGCCGAAGCCGAATACCGATAAGATAAATGATGGAATATCTAATTTTAGTTTTCTGTTAGGAATAATATCTTTCATTAAGAAGATACAAAGCACTAGTGCAATGACCATCACAGCAATCGGAACAATAAAGATATTTCTCCATGAATTGCTTAAAGTCAGACCTAAAATAATGTGGTCCTTATCTAAAATCCAACCGGCAAATGTAGGACCGATGGCAGGTGCTAAACCAATCGCAAGACCTGTGAGTCCCATTGCGACACCACGCTTTTTCGGCGGGTACATGTTAATAATCAGCATTTGCATCAGCGGCATCATCATGCCGACAGAAACAGCTGAAATAATACGGCCGACTAAGAATACGAACCAATAGTGATGGCTGCTGGGTGCTAAAGCGGTAATCGCTAAGCCGATTAATAAAATACTATATGCTAAGATATGCAGTAATTTTGTAGGGAATCGTGTTGCGAAGAACGCAGATAATGGAATCATGACACCATTTGCGAGCAAGAACCATGTTGTGGCTTGTTGTGCTGTTGCGAAATCTATATCAAAGTCGTGCATAAGTGTCGGTAACGCTGTGCCGAGCGATGTCTGCATTAACACACCTGAAAATGTGGCCAGCAGCATAGTTACCATAATCAACGTCGGGTTATAAGGTTTGCCATGTATATCGACAGGGCGAGTTGAGTGGTTTGAGGTCATATTTTCCTCCTGATTCATTATTATTCAAAAATTGACGTTCTCCAATATAACACCTCACCTTGAAGATAAAAAGTACACATTGTTACAATGTGTCCAAAATAGGACAGTCTATTTGATTTTGTGTTATATTGAATGCAAATGGAGGGGTGTGCATGCCTTACGCTAGAAAAACGAATCAAACTAAACGAAAGATTAAAGAGGCGTTGATTCAATTAATGAAACAAACACATTTCGATTTGATTGCGATTCATCAGATCGCGGAAGCAGCAGGGATCACACGCAGTACATTTTATCGGTATTATGATGATAAATATGAACTGCTGGAGGAAATTGAGGATGAAGTTATCCAAAGGCTGAATGAACTGCGCAAACAATTCAAATCGAAAAGCGACGGTACTGAGTTTTATGAAAAAGCATTAATCAAAGAAATGTTTGATGCACTGTATCCTTATGCGGATACAATACATCTCTTATTAAGTTTCAATACCCATGCCAGCTTTGAAATGAAGTTGAAGAATGATATGAAACAGCGCTTTGATATCATTCGTCAAAATACAAAGCTGACTAAAGTCGAAAGAGACTTGCTGAAAGAATATATTTTCAACATGTTTATTACGACTTTCAAATATTGGGCAGGGCATAAAGAGGAAGTGACTTCTGAAGAAGTTGCTGACATCATTATTAAAGTACAATGGAACGGCTTTAAAAATATTTTAGAAGACAGTCAAAAACAACATCGTTAAAGCTGATCACTTCCATAGATTAATTACCGCGTAACTGCGTAGTGGGCGCCAAGATTCAGCGTAAGCAAGGCGTTTTTTCTTGTCTTTACGTTCAATCTCCGGATAAATGTCTCGCATACGGTTGATAACACCGATATCTGTTTCTAAGAAAGCATCAGGATAACCTAAAGCGCGCATTGCAATGGCATGCATAGACCAAGGACCAATGCCTTTAATGGCAGATAATTGTTTCATGATATGTTCTGCTTTCATGATGGCATCTTTATTGAGTGTGCCGTTTTGCCAAATCGGCAGAGGTACTAAATCAATTTCACCGGATTGAACAGCTTTTGCGACTGCCTCGATAGTTGAGGCACGACGACCAGTTATACCTAAAGGACCAAGTACATCACCAATGCCCGTACCGCCTTCTAAAAGGTTTTGTCTGCCGGCTTCAATGATAATCGAAGCATTTGGAAAGAGATATTGCAGCTGAGGGTGACCGTAATTAAAAGGTGTCCCAAGATGTTTAACCAAACGTCCTGCTAAAGTGGTTGCGGCACTGACAGTAATTTGCTGGCCTAAAATGGTACGCACACTTACTTCAAAGCCGTCCATACCGCCAGGCAAACGCAAGTGCGGATCAATCCATGGTTCTTTGAGTTCTGTTTTAATGACTTCTGGATTGAAATCTAAATCAAACAGATGACGCAGGCGGATAAGAATATTACATAATTCGGGATAACAGCTGGCACTCATTTCGACTTTTAATTGGTTATGTTCGAAATCGTGTGTAACTGAAAGCCATCCTTTAAGTGAAACATGATATTCAGACTGCGCAATAAGCAGTGTACGTGCATAAGAAGATGCATCCGCAAATTCTACACCTGGTATTGCACGGCGTTCTAAAAACGCAAGCAAAGTTTCCCATAAGTAAGGCGGATGATAAGACAAATGTATTGTAAAGGTATGTTGATACCAGCTTTCGTGGACTGGAATAGTGATATAAGGATCGTCTAATGTTTTAAGTGTATCTATTATGAAGTTTGTTTTGAGATGCATCATCGAAACCTCCTTAAAAACCATACTATGTGATACCGCATGGTCTAAGCAAAGGTTTTGAAATCATGTCGCAAAAGTTTTAGTGTAAATAATGTTGGTGATGGATATTATCAATTTGCATGTACGTCAACCAACTCATAACGAAGGAGAAGTACCCAAGTTCGGCTGAAGGGACTGGTCTCGAAAACCAGCAGGAGTCGAAAGGCTCGCAAGGGTTCAAATCCCTTCTTCTCCGCTGTATAACCGCTAGTCCAAAGTTGGATTGGCGGTTTTTATTTTTGAGGAAGTCAAGCGATATATTGAAAAAATTCTATTTTTAGAAATAGAATTGTACATAATTTGTAAATATTTGTACTAAAACGTACAAAACTTTGTTATACTTAATCAGTATGCATTACATAAAAAAATAACATGCAATACTTCGGCGTTTTAAAGTAAAAACACACAATTACATGGAGGACATCATGAGAAAACCAAACAAACGTTTAGACTTCTTGCCGAATATTCATAACAAATATTCGATTAGAAAATTTACAGTTGGAACGGCATCTATTTTATTAGGGACCACATTAATTTTTGGGGCTAGCCGTGATGCAGAAGCGGCTGAAGAGAGCGGTTCTCAGCAAGCAACAGAACCAGCAGAAAATTCAGCGAACCAAACTGCAGCACCTGCCGACCAAAATACAAAAGCTGTAAATGCAGAAGCTAAACCAGAACAGTCTAGCACAGAAAAAACATCAGAAGTTTCACAACCAAAAGCAACAAGTGAAACCAACCAACAGACTAAAACGACGCAAGCTAACGCAGAACAAAAAGAAACAGCTGTGAAAACTGAGCAGCCTCAGCAAAATACTGCAACACCTGCAAACACAGAAAGTACACAGACTGCAGAAAAGCAAACAGCAACAGAACCTGCAAAAGCAGCAGATTCTAACTCAACCGAAGCAGTGAAAACTACAACTGAAACTACAGCTCAAAGTACTGAAGCGCCAAAAGTAAGTACAAGAGAAGCGGATACAAGTTCTATAGATTTTTCAATGCTGAATGACGGGCAAAAAGCACCTGTAGAATTTGTAGAACAATACTTGCACACATCGGACAAACAAGGATTAGTACGTCAATTATTGGCAGACAACTATGGTCCAGATGATGTGGACGGTATCATGAGTAAAATTAACGTAGACTATAATACAGTTTCTGCGGAAGATTTATTCCAAGATATTTTACGAGCTGGTATTGAGTATGCAAATGAACAAACTTCTAAATATACTGTTTATGCAGTAAGAGCAGCAGGATCTGATACGACTTCAACAACACCAACAGGATCATCATTAGAAACATATCCCGTCGGAAATGAAAATACTACTTCTAACGTTACGTTGCCTAAAACAGGTACTGATACTGAAATTATCGGTGCTTTAAAAGCAAGTATTGATATTCCTGAAAGTGGTAAAACAGTAACTGGAAATGGTAAAACGTATATTAAACAACAACCTGCCCATTATACATTTAAAGCTACTCCTGATAGAAGCCATAATGTTATGAAGTTTGAGGTAGATTATTATGCATCGCCAGGAACAGGATCGTCACATGCAATCGACCTTGGCGGTTTGAATTTCGGTTCTGCATATGCATTACCACCGTCTATCCAAGGGATATATAACCAAGTAGGGCAAGCGTATCCTAGTACAATACCTAACGCCACTTTATCTAATGACGGTACGAAGCCAGGTTATCCAGATGGTTATGCACTAACCAATCGTCCGGCATTAAGTGAATATTTTTTAAAAACAGGTGGCTATGGGAAATTAGAATTTAACGTACCAGTTAAAGATTGGAATGGTGATTTAAGTGTCACTGCCTTCCCAATGATGTTTATTGGCGGTGCCACCTATGCGGATACACCGGATCCATACTCAACTCAAAACTATTTCCATGATAATATGCAGGTTATTTTGGATAAAAACCCTGATTTAAATATTGAAAAAACACAGGGTCAAGTGAGAGTACCTATGCCATTTGAGACTCAATATATAACATCGACTAGTCTTCCTGTTGGAACACAACGTGTTAAAACAACAGGGGCAGAAGGAGTAAAAGTCTATAACGAAACAAGTATTACTTATAAAGGTGAATTAGTAGGAAGATACAGAGATCAAGGAACTGTTGCTATGCCACCAGTTAATAAAATTATCGAATTAGGTATTGGACAACCAGCATCAACACCTAGTATTCTTATGCCTCCGGTTGTGGATCCGCAATTATCCGGAGCAAGAACTGTTACAGGTGAAACAGAACCTAATGTCCCAGTAACTATTCATGTAGGACCTACTACGTATACAACACAATCTAATGCACAAGGTACTTTTACGCAGGCTTTAAATGCTCCGTTGAGAGAAGCAGAAGTAGTTACAGCTACTGTTTCTAAAGATGGCAATACAAGTTTGCCAGGTAAAATGATAGTACCTCGTGATGGACGTACGCCTAATATCACAACAACACAAGAGAGAACGACTCAAAACGGTAAACAAGGTACATTATTAACAATTATTAATGCAGATACGAACCAACCAATCAGCACTGTATTCATTCCTGATGGAACAGCAGGGCCAAGAGGTGCGAAAGGTGCTAAGGGTGACAAAGGTGATACTGGAGCCCAAGGTGCACGAGGAGCCGACGGTACATCAATTACTATTACAGCTACAAAACCACTTGCAAACGGGGATATCGAAGTCACGTTCTCAGACGGCCATAAAATAGTAGTGCCAAAAGGTGCGAAAGGAGATACTGGTGCTGCAGGTGCACAAGGTCCAGCTGGTCCGAAAGGCGATAAAGGAGCTACGGGAGCACAAGGCCCAGCCGGTCCACAAGGTTTAACTGGCCCACAGGGTGCACAAGGTCCACAAGGTGTACAAGGTACACAAGGCCCAGCCGGTCCAAAAGGTGATCAAGGAGATCCTCTTAGAATAATAAGTACTTCGCCTAGGGATGACGGAGGAATAACAATTATATTCTCAGATGGAAATGGCCTCATTATTCCAAAAGGTGATAAAGGTGACAAAGGTGATAAAGGTGATACCGGAGCCCAAGGTGCACAAGGAGCCGACGGTACATCTGTACACATTACAGCTACTAAAACATTACCAAACGGTAACATCGAAGTTACTTTCTCTGATGGACACAAAATTGAAGTGCCTAAAGGTGCGAAAGGTGACAAAGGTGATACCGGAGCTCGAGGACCAAAAGGAGCCAAAGGCGATAAAGGTGATCGCGGAGAAACAGGCGCAGCCGGCACATCGATTGGAATATCAAAAATTGAACCATTAGCAAATGGAGACCAAAAAGTTACATTTACAGATGGCAAAACAATGACGATTCCAAAAGGTGTTAAAGGAGATAAAGGTGATACTGGAGCCCAAGGTGCTAGAGGTGCAGATGGTACATCAATCGGCATAACAAGTATTACTAAATTACCAGATGGAACAACACATGTAGTATTTACAGATGGTAAAACAATGGATATTCCTAAAGGTACAGATGGAAAATCTATCACTATCACGAACACAACTACATTACCAAATGGTAATAAAGAAGTGACGTTCAGTGATGGTAAAAAATTAGAAATTCCTAAAGGTGATCAAGGTATCCAAGGTATTCAAGGTCCAGCCGGTCCACAAGGTGCCAAAGGTGATAAAGGTGACCGAGGCGAAACAGGCGCAGCGGGTACATCAATTGGTATCAGAACAATTGAAGCATTACCAAATGGTGATACAAAAGTTACATTTACTGATAGTAAAACAATGATAATTCCAAAAGGTAAAGATGGCGCACCAATTACGGTTAAATCATCGACACCAAATGCGAATGGCGATATCGTTGTCACATTCAGTGATGGTTCAACTGCGACAATTCCAAAAGGTGCTAAGGGTGATAAAGGTGACGCAGGTCAAAATGCAGCTCCATTAACAGTCACAAACACAACAAAAGATGCGGCTGGCAATACAGTAGTTCACTTCAGCGATAACTCAACAGCTACAATTTCAAAAGGTGATAAAGGAGATCGCGGTGAAACGGGTGCTCAAGGTGCAGCTGGTGCAACAGGAGCCAAAGGTGATAAAGGTGATTCAATCACTATTACACGTATTACACCTCAAACGAATGGAGATATTAAAGTTACATTCAGTGATGGAAAATCTATCGTAGTACCAAAAGGTGATAAAGGTGACAAAGGCGACGCAGGTCAAAATGCGGCCCCATTAACTGTAACAAGCACAACAAAAGATGCAGCTGGCAATACAGTGGTTCATTTCAGCGATAACTCAACAGCTACAATTTCAAAAGGCGATAAAGGTGATCGCGGTGAAACAGGTGCCCAAGGTGCAGCTGGTACAAACGGCAGAGATGGTCGAGATGCGGCACCATTAACAGTTACAAGCACAACAAAAGATGCAGCTGGTAATACAGTAGTTCACTTCAGCGATAACTCAACAGCCACAATTTCAAAAGGTGATAAAGGTGATCGCGGTGAAACGGGTGCACAAGGTACTGCTGGTGCAACAGGCGCGAAAGGCGACAAAGGTGATTCAATCACTATTACACGTACTGAACCACAAGCAAATGGTGATATTAAAGTTACGTTTAGTGATGGAAAATCTATCGTAGTACCAAAAGGTGCTAAAGGAGATAAAGGCGATACAGGTTTAACTGGAGCTACAGGAGCAAAAGGTGAATCTATTACAATCCGTTCAATTACACCACAAGCAAACGGTGATATTAAAGTTATCTTCAGCGATGGTCAAGAATTAACAGTACCAAAAGGCGCGAAAGGTGATAAAGGTGACCGTGGTGAAACAGGTGCACAAGGTGCAGCTGGTCAAAATGGTACATCAGTTACTATTACAAGCACACAAGTTCAACCTGACGGTTCAACAAAAGTAGTATTCAGTGATGGTCATGAAATTGTGATTCCAAAAGGCCAAAAAGGTGCAGACGGAAAAGCAATTACAATCAAATCAACAACAACAGATCCAGAAGGAAATAAAGTTGTGACATTCAGTGATAACACAACAATCACTATTCCTAAAGGTGAAAAAGGTGATCGCGGTGAAACTGGAGCACAAGGTGCGAAAGGTGACACAGGAGCAACTGGTCCTAAAGGCGAATCTATTACAATCACAAATACAACAACATTGCCGAATGGTAATAAAGAAGTAACATTCAGTGACGGTAAAAAATTAGAAATTCCTAAAGGTGATACAGGCGCAACAGGTGCAACTGGTGCGAATGGCCAAGATGGAACATCTATTACAATTACAAACACTGAAACATTACCGACTGGTGATATTAAAGTGACATTCTCTGATAATCACACAATCACAGTTCCGAAAGGTAAAGATGGAAAAGCAGTTACTGTTAAATCATCAGCACCAACTCCGAACGGTGATATTGAAGTAACATTCAGCGATGGTTCAAAAGTAGTAATTCCTAAAGGTGCGAAAGGTGATAAAGGCGACACAGGAGCAACTGGCGCTGCTGGTCAAAACGCTGCACCACTCACAGTTACAAGCACTAATAAAGATGCGGACGGTAATACAGTCGTTCACTTCAGTGATGGTTCACAAGCGGTAATTGCCAAAGGCGACCGTGGTGAAACTGGTGCTAAAGGAGATAAAGGTGATACAGGAGCAAAAGGCGAATCTATCACAATCCGCTCAATTGCACCACAAAGCAATGGCGATACTGTTGTAACATTCTCAGACGGCAAAACTTTAACAATTCCTAAAGGTGCCAAAGGGGATAAAGGTGAAGCAGGTCAAAATGCAGCACCATTAACTGTAACAAGCACAACAAAAGATCCAGCAGGAAATACAGTGGTTCACTTTAGTGATGGTCAACAAGCTGTCATCTCTAAAGGAGATAAAGGCGACCGCGGTGAAACTGGCGCAGCTGGTACAAACGGTCATGATGCAGCACCATTAACAGTTACAAACACAACTAAAGATGCAGATGGCAATACAGTCGTTCACTTCAGCGATAACTCAACTGCTGTTATTTCTAAAGGAGACAAAGGTGACGCGGGAGCAGCTGGTGCTAAAGGTGAAAAAGGTGATTCAGTCACTATTACTAGCATTACGCCTCAACCAGATGGTTCAACAAAAGTAGTCTTCAGTGATAATAAAGAATTTGTGATTCCAAAAGGTGAAAAAGGCGATAAAGGTGATACAGGTGCAGCCGGTGCAACAGGTGCAAAAGGCGACTCAATCACAATTACAAGCATTACACCTCAAGCCGATGGTTCAACAAAAGTTATCTTCAGTGATGGCAAATCATTAGTTGTTCCTAAAGGTGCTAAAGGAGACAAAGGTGATAAAGGTGACCGTGGTGAAACCGGAGCACAAGGTGCAAAAGGTGAAAACGGCACATCAATCACAATCACAGATACAACAACATTGCCAAACGGCAATAAACAAGTAACCTTCTCAGATGGTAAAACATTAGAAATACCTAAAGGTGAAACTGGCGCTCAAGGTGCCACTGGAGCAAAAGGTGCAGACGGACAATCAATTACGATTACAAACACTGCACAAAAATCTGAAGGCACAGAATTAACATTCAGCGATGGTACAAAAGTAGTGATTCCTAAAGGCCAAGACGGCACAAATGGTACAAACGGTACATCAGTGACTGTTTCAAGTACTGCAGTTCAACCTGACGGTTCAACAAAAGTGGTCTTCAGCGATGGTCATGAAATCTTTATTCCGAAAGGACAAGACGGCGCTGCAGGAGCTAATGGTAAATCAATTACAGTTGAATCTACAACACCAGATGCAGAAGGTAATACGGTAGTTAGATTCAGTGACGGTTCAACAGTCACAATTCCTAAAGGTGAAAAAGGTGACCGTGGTGAAATTGGCGCACAAGGTGCAAAAGGTGAAAACGGAACATCAATCACAATTACAGATACAACAACATTACCGAATGGCAATAAACAAATAACATTCTCAGATGGAAAAACATTAGAAATACCTAAAGGCGAAACTGGCGCTCAAGGAGAAGCAGGAGCAAAAGGTGCAGACGGACAATCAATTACGATTACAAACACTGCACAAAAACCTGAAGGTACAGAATTAACATTCAGCGATGGTACAAAAGTAGTGATTCCTAAAGGCCAAGACGGCACAAATGGTACAAACGGTACATCGATTACGATTACAAGTACTGCTGCTCAACCAGATGGTTCAACAAAAGTTGTCTTCAGTGACGGTCATGAAGTTATCATCCCTAAAGGCGAAAAAGGAGATAAAGGCGACACTGGCGCAGCTGGTCGTGATGGTGCATCAGTTACTGTAACAGGTTCTGAAGTACAACCAGACGGCTCAACAAAAGTTACGTTCAGTGATGGTCACGAAATCTCAATTCCTAAAGGTCAAGATGGAAAATCAATCACTATCACAGATACAACAACATTGCCGAATGGTAATAAACAAGTAACATTCTCAGACGGCAAAACATTAGAAATTCCTAAAGGAGATACAGGAGCAACTGGTGCTCAAGGTGAAGCGGGTGCTCAAGGTGAAGCGGGTGCTAGAGGTGCTGATGGTGCATCTATCACAGTCAGCGGCACTAAACAAACTCCAGAAGGAACTGAAGTTACATTCAGCGATGGTACAAAAGTAGTTGTACCTAAAGGCCAAGATGGAACTAATGGTACAAATGGCACATCTGTCACAATTACAGATACTGCAGTTCAACCAGATGGATCTACTAAAGTCACATTCAGCGACGGTCATGAAATCTCTATTCCAAAAGGTGAAAAAGGAGATAAAGGTGACGCTGGTGCAGCCGGTCAAGACGGCACATCAGTAACTGTTGAAAGTACAACAGTACAACCTGACGGTTCTACGAAAGTAGTCTTCAGTGATGGTAAATCAGTTGTAATTCCTAAAGGCCAAGCTGGTGCAGATGGCACAAATGGTAAATCAATTACAGTTGAATCTTCAGCTCCAGATGAAAATGGCAACACTGTTGTTAGATTCAGCGATGGTTCATCTGTCGTTATTCCAAAAGGTGCTAAAGGTGACACAGGTGCAGCAGGAGCACGAGGCGAAAATGGTACAAACGGTCAATCGATTACGATTACTGGTACAACTCAAACTCCAGAAGGAACTGAAGTCACATTCAGCGATGGTACTAAAGTTGTTATCCCTAAAGCACAAGATGGTGTGAATGGTAAAGATGGCAAATCGATTACTGTTCAAACTTCAGAAACAACACCAGAAGGCAATACAAAAGTAACCTTCTCAGATGGATCTGTTATTACGATTCAAAAAGGTGCTAAAGGTGATACAGGTGAAACAGGTGCCCAAGGTGCAGCCGGTACAAATGGTGTAGATGGAAAATCAATCACTATTACTGGTACAACTCAAACACCAGAAGGCAATACTGAAGTCACATTCAGTGACGGCTCTAAAGTAGTTATTCCTAAAGCTAAAGACGGTGTGAATGGTACATCAGTTACTATTACAAGCTCAGAAGTACAACCAGACGGCTCAACTAAACTTGTCTTCAGTGATGGCCATGAAGTCACAATTCCAAAAGGCCAAAAAGGCGATAAAGGCGACGCAGGTCAAAATGGCGCAGACGGAAAAGCAATTACGGTTAAATCTACAGCTCCAGATGCGGACGGTAATACAGTTGTGACATTCAGCGATGACACAACAATTACAATCCCTAAAGGTGCAAAAGGTGATCGTGGTGAAACAGGTGCTCAAGGTGCAGCTGGCACAAACGGTACGGATGGAAAATCAATTACTGTTCAAAGCACTGAAACAACACCAGAAGGTAATACAAAAGTTACATTCTCAGACGGTACAACAGTAACTGTTGAAAAAGGTGCCAAAGGCGATACAGGTGAAGCTGGCGCAACAGGCGCGAACGGTCAATCAATCACTGTTACATCAACAGCTCCGGATGCGGAAGGCAATACAGTAGTCAACTTCAGTGATGGTACTTCAATCACAGTTCCAAAAGGAGCTAAAGGAGACAAAGGTGAAACAGGCGCAGCCGGTACAAATGGTGCAGATGGAAAATCAATCACTATTACTGGTACAACGCAAACACCAGACGGCAACACAGAAGTGACATTTAGTGACGGTACAAAAGTAGTTGTTCCTAAAGGAAACAAAGGAGATAAAGGTGAAGACGGTACATCTGTCACAATCACAAATTCTGAAGTACAACCAGACGGCTCAACTAAAGTAACATTCAGCGATGGTCGAGAAATCACTATCCCTAAAGGTGAAAAAGGCGATAAAGGCGACACTGGTGCAGCAGGTCAAAACGGAACTTCAGTAACCGTAACAAATACAGAAGTTCAACCTGACGGTTCAACAAAAGTAGACTTCAGCGACGGTAAATCTCTAGTTATCCCTAAAGGTCAAAATGGTGCGGATGGTCAATCAATCACAGTAAGATCAACAGCACCAGATGCGGATGG
>NZ_QPMO01000031.1:0-1902 GCF_003344575.1 Staphylococcus sp. EZ-P03
TTTAAAAGGCAAGACTCCTGTTGAGTACAGAAATCTTGCCTTAGGAAAATAGTTTAATCAAAAAGTTCAACTTTTGGGGTTCACTACAATTTTGCTCGTGTGTTTTTTTGAATGGCTTCTTTTCGCAAATGTTGTTTATTCTTATTGTGTACTTGTACGTTTAACATCACATTTTATGACAACTTTAATATATTTATTGTTGAAAAAGCGATATACTATAATCAATTAAGACAGAGACAATTCTTTTCATGATATTACAATAAACCTATCGTTTATCACAGAGAAAGGAAGATGTATATGACAAAAGAAGCGGTAATAGGAATCGACTTAGGTACGAGCGCAATTAAACTGATTGCAGTTGACCGCTCGGGCAACGTCATCGGCACACAAAGCGAACCGCTTAAACTTTATCAACCGTACCCAGGTTATTCAGAACAAGATCCGACAGAATGGCATGACGCAGCTGTTTTAGGATTAAAACATTTACTCAAACAAGAAGCCGTCACAAAGCATGAGATTAAAGGCATTTCATTCTCAGGACAAATGCATGGGCTTGTAATGATTAATCAAGATGGGCAGCCATTAAGAAGAGCGATTCTATGGAACGATACACGTACAACACCGCAATGTGAACAAATTAAAGAGAAATACGGCGAACAAGTGCTTGGCAACCCGGTCGTAGAAGGTTTTACGCTGACAAAATTACTATGGGTAAAACAAAATGAGCCAGAATTATGGTCGCAACTTGATACTTTTATGCTGCCGAAAGACTATTTGCGCTATAGTTTAACAGGCGAAGTACATACAGAATATTCGGATGCAGCAGCGACAATGTTATTGAATCCGCAAACGAAACAATGGGATAAAGCATTAGGTGCTGCGTTTGATATTCCGGACCATATCTATCCAGATCTGCTTCAATCACATGATCAAGCAGGCAGCCTTACAGAAGCGTTGAAAACAGAGTTGAATCTCACAGAAGACATTCCAGTATTTGCAGGAGGTGCGGATAATGCTTGTGCTGCACTAGGCTCAGGTGTCATCAGACCGAATGATGCGATTTGCAGTATCGGAACGTCCGGTGTGTTATTAATCTGCGAACCGATCGGAGAAGCAGAGGGTTACGGCCATAAAATTCATTTAATGAATCATGCTGTACCGGATGTAAACTATTTGATGGGTGTGACACTCAGTGCTGGTCACAGTTTAAGCTGGTTCAAACGCGAATTTTATCCTGATGATGATTTTAATACATTGATGGAGGACGCAAAAGCATCTGATATCGGTGCCCATGGTTTGATTTTCACACCTTACTTAGTCGGTGAACGTACACCGCATGGCGATGCTTCCATTCGAGGCAGCTTTATCGGTATTACAAGCAGCCATACTCGCGGTGATTTTAGTCGTGCAGTTGTCGAAGGTATTACGTATTCTTTATATGATTCTCTGATTTATTTACGCAGTATCGGAAGAAATGTAACTAAGATTGTCTCAACAGGCGGCGGTGCAAAAAATGATTTTTGGCTTCAGCTTCAAGCCGATATCTTTAATGCGGAAATCTATAAACTTAAACATGAAGAAGGACCAAGCATGGGAGCAGCGATGTTAGCCGCATACAGTTTAGGCTGGTATCCGACACTCAAAGACTGCGCAAAAGCCTTTATTCATTATGCTAAAACCTTCCAACCTGATTTGAAACGTCATATGGCATATGAGTCATACTTCAAAATTTATCAACAAGCCTACCAAGCTACACGCCGTATGACCAGCGAATTATTAGAACTGCAAAAATAAAAACATATCCTCTGATATGTAGCGAACCCAAAAAGTTGAACTTTTTGATTAAGCTAATTTCCTAAGGCAAGATTTCTGTATTCAACAGGAGTCTTGCCTTTTAAATTT
>NZ_QPMO01000057.1:0-932 GCF_003344575.1 Staphylococcus sp. EZ-P03
AGGTTCTTCATCTTTTATGGTGGGAAGGTAAAACTTCCCGCCTTTTTTGATACACAAAAAGCGCAATTGCCTCTATAATTTAAAGTGCCTAAACCCAAATTAAAGGAGACAAGTGCGCCTATGTGTAATGATACATTAGAAATACTAAGAATAAAAGATAAAAATATCAAATTTGTTAGCCAAGATATTGATGTAATAGTAAAAGGAAAGAAGTCTACGGTTGTTAATGCTGTACTTACGTATAAGCCTTCGGCTTGTCCTTGCTGCGGAATTAAAAATGAAGGACAAATTCACAAACATGGTAAACGTGTTTCTCGTATTACCTTGCTTAAAACTCAAGGCTATAATACATATTTAAACTTAGCTAAACAACGCTTTAAGTGTTTAGAGTGTAATACAACTTTTACTGCTGAAACTGATGTCGTAGATAAGACACGATTTATTTCTAATTATGTGAATCAAAAAATAATTGAAGAAGCCACGAAAGTCAAAACAGAAATAGATACTGCAGAAGACAACTGTGTTTCTCCATCTACAGTACGTCGTATTCGAAATAAAGCAGTCAAAACTTTACTTATCAAGCCTTTCGATAATCTACCTGAACATTTGGCAATGGATGAATTTAGAAGTGTAAAGAGTGTGACTGGCTTAATGAGTTTTATATTTATTAACAATGACACACATGAAGTTCTAGATGTTTTAGAAAACAGAACTTCGGGTTATTTAAAAGCTTATTTTGAACGCTTTGATCGAAAAAATAGACTTAAAGTTAAAACAATTACCATTGATATGTTTGAACCCTATTTATTCTTATTTAAAAAGCTCTTTCCTAATGCATCTATAATCTTTGATAGATTTCATATCGTTCAGCACATGAATAGAGAGTTAAACTTCTATCGCAGAGAAGTAATGAATCGTTATAAAGACAAAGA
>NZ_QPMO01000058.1:0-670 GCF_003344575.1 Staphylococcus sp. EZ-P03
TCTTTGATAGATTTCATATCGTTCAGCACATGAATAGAGAGTTAAACTTCTATCGCAGAGAAGTAATGAATCGTTATAAAGACAAAGAAGGAAGGGAATACCCTGTTTTAAAGAACAAATGGAGGCTTCTTTTAACAGACAAACGTAAACTCTTCATGATGGATGGTATTTGGGATGGTTCCTTTAGATGTTATAAAAAAGGTTATGATCTAGTGAATTTTATGCTTCAAACAGATGAAAAGTTAAAAAATTCATACGAACTAGTACATGATTTACGCGAGAGTTTAAAATTATGTAATTGGAAAGATTTTATCAATCGTTTGAACGACGTTGATAAAAACTCAATTAGTAAAAACATATGGAAAGTAGTAACATTTTTTAGAAAGCATCAAGAAATACTTCGTAATACGATTTACAATCCCTTATTAAATAACGGTGCAATCGAGGGTATTAACAATAAAATAAAGTTAATTAAGCGAATTTCATATGGATACAGAAGCTTTAATAACTTAAGAAACCGTATAATGCTGGTATTTAGTTTATTTAAAAACAAAAAGAAAAAGACAACCAGACCCGTACATCGGATGGTTGTCTAAATGATAGAATTCGAAGAATTCCAATCAAAATTAAGTTCTTTAAATTATTCACCCACCACAAATGGTGGAGAACC
>NZ_QPMO01000008.1:0-129546 GCF_003344575.1 Staphylococcus sp. EZ-P03
TCTATTTAAAATTAAAACAGGAAGATTTTTCATTTTTTATCATGAAAATCTTCCTGTTTTCGGTTCTGAGTCACATTAATGTCCCAGCCCCTTTTTCTGATTATTTTACGATTAATACAGGGATATGAGCACGTTTCGCTACTTTATGGCTGACACTGCCAAGTACGAATTTTTTTCTTGCTTGTGCTTTTCGGTTACTTACTACTAAGATGTCGTAATCACCGCTGTTCGCAAATTTTACTAATTCTTCTTTCGGATTGCCGCGCACGATAATCTCATCGTATTCAATACCATAGCCGTCAAGAATATCACGCGTAGGTTGTAATTCTTTGCTGCGTGCTTTTGTTAATTCATTTAGATGTGTGCCGCCTTTGATTGATGCTTGCGCATCTTGTTCTGAAATAGCATTTAATAAAGTGACAATTGTGCCTTCACCAGATAACTTTTTAACGTTTTCCAGTGCTTTTTTGTTTTCTAAATCTGTATCAACGCCAAGTAAAATGTTTTTATACATTCTCTATCCCTCCTTAATACTTATTCTAATAAAAATGTGTCAACATTTCCAATTAAATTTATATTCAACAAATTAAACTGATTTTAAATTACAAATTCTCAAATAATGCGTTAGGTACAGCAACGAATACATGTTAAAATTCAATAGAGGTTAGCTTCGATTTTTACTTCAAAGAAAGTTATAATTAAAAGAAGAGTAAGTAGAGAATGAGGGAAGTAAGTAATGACAAAACATGAACAAATTCTTGCACATATTGAATCACTTGCGGTAGGTCAGAAAATATCAGTCCGCAAAATAGCTAAAGATTTAGAAGTATCTGAAGGTACTGCATATCGCGCAATCAAAGATGCAGAACAGTTAGGTCTCGTTGCTACGATAGATCGCGTAGGAACTGTAAGAATTGAAAAGAAAACAAGAGAACAGATAGAACAATTAACCTTCGGGGAGATTGTCAAAATTATAGATGGGCAAGTATTAGCTGGACGCAACGGCTTGCATAATACATTGACAAAATTTGCGATAGGCGCAATGAAGCTTGAGAACGTAGTCAAATATTTAACAAAACATACATTACTTATTGTCGGAAACAGAACAGATGTACAGCTTGAGGCTTTGCGCCATGGAAGTGCAGTTTTAATTACAGGCGGATTCAATACGACGCCTGAAATCAAACGTTATGCAGATCAGCACAATTTGCCGATTTTATCTTCGAACTATGATTCGTATTTAGTCGCAAATATGATTAACCGTGCGATGTATAATCAAATTATTCGTAAAGAGATTCTCATCGTTGAGGATATCGTTAAACCGGTAACGGATGAAACAGTTGTCAAAGAGTCAATGACAGTGGCCGATTTAAAAAAGCGTTCTCAGCAATCAGGACATTCCAGATTCCCTGTTGTTGATGATGACTTTAAACTTGTAGGAATTGTGACAAGCAAAGATATTATTTCTAAAGACTCTGATGAATATGTGCATAAAGTTATGACAAAGCCAGTACTTAACGTACAATTGTCTACTACAGTAGCAACTTGTGCGCATATGATGATTTGGGAAGGTATTGAATTGCTTCCGGTTACAACCGTCAATAAAAAGCTTTTAGGTGTTGTTTCACGCGAAGACGTATTGAGAGCGATGCAATTATTAGGACGTCAGCCGCAAGTCGGTGAAACAATCAATGACCAAGTCGGCAAATACATTTCTGTTAACAAAGATAAAATCACAGTAGATGTTGCACCGCAATTAACAAGCCAATACGGGACTTTAAGTAAAGGCGCCTTTGTTGCAATCATTGAAGAAACGATACGTTTTAAGATGAGACAATTGAAAAAACAAGAAGTCATGATTGAAAGTCTCAGTATTATCTATATGAAAACTGTGTCGATTGAAACAGAACTTGAAATCCAATACAACATGCTAGATGTAGGGCGTAATTTTGCTAAAATAGAAGTAAGTATGCAAGCCGATCAGCAAGATGTCGCAAAAGCATTGATTATTTGCCAAATGCTTGAAAGCTGATAGGCGAACGCACCTGGAATTTGAAAATGAAGGAGTAACTCAGATGAACACGTTTAATGAAATTATGGAACAAATTGAACAAGCAGATACGATTATTATTCACCGTCACGTACGTCCGGATCCTGATGCGTACGGTTCTCAACTTGGATTAAAATCCTACTTGCAATTGAAATTTCCGAATAAACAAATTTATGCAGTAGGGGAAAGCGAATCTTCACTTGATTTTATGGGAACTTTTGATGCAGTGGATGATGCTTTGTATCAAAATGCACTTGTAATTGTGTGCGATACAGCAAATGCACCGAGAATCGATGATCAACGTTATAAAACAGGCAAGGGCTTGATTAAAATCGATCATCATCCGCCTATTGATCAATATGGTGATTTGAACTATGTCAATACTGAAGCTTCTTCTACAAGTGAAATCATCTTTGATATCATTCGTCATTTTAACGATACGTCTGTAATTAATGAAGAGACTGCACGCTTGCTTTATTTAGGTATTGTCGGCGACACTGGCAGATTCTTATTCAATAACACTACGCCGTATACAATGAAGTCAGCGGCACAATTATTGGAATATCCGTTTGAACATAATGCGGAATTGAATAAAATGGCAGAAAAAGACCCTAAATTAATGCCGTTCCAAGGCTATGTTTTGCAACATTTCGATATGAATGAAAACGGGTTTGCGAAAGTACAAATTACAGATGAAGTATTAAAAGAATACGGCTTAGCACCCAATGAAGCTTCGCAATTTGTTAACACTATCTCAGATTTGCGCGGATTGAAAATCTGGGTATTTGCAGTCGATGAAGGCAGTGAAATCCGTTGCCGTATCCGTTCGAAAAATATAGTAATCAATGATGTTGCACAAGCTTTCGGAGGCGGCGGCCACCCGAATGCATCTGGTGTTTCAGTAGACAGCTGGGAAGAGTTCGACCGCTTAGCTGAAGCGTTAAACCAAAAGTTGATTGATTAAGACATTGAATTCTAAGAAAGGAGGGATTGTCAGACATGAAAGCACATCTTAACATTCATACTGCTTACGACTTGTTAGAGTCGAGTTTGCGTATTTCAGACATTATTAAAAAAGCACAAACAGAAGGCTATCACGCACTCGCGATGACAGATCAGAATGTCTTATATGCAGTCCCTCAATTTTATGATGCATGTCTCGCAGCAAATATCAAACCTATTATCGGCATGACGGTCGTTTTAAGCGATGGACTGACAGAGATAGAAACAGTCTTATTAGCTAAAAACGACGATGGTTTGAAATCACTTTATCAATTGTCATCAGCGATTAAAATACAAGATAAACGCACAATTTCTATTGAATGGCTAAAACATTATCAAAATGATTTAGTCATTATTTTTAAGCGTGCAAATGCTGAACACTTGAATTTGATTGAAGCTTTCAAAGCACATGATGAAGTATATACAGACCATTTAAGCAGCGGTGCAGCTGAACAGTTAGATTTAGGCAGAGTGTGGATGCAAGAAGCTAAATATTTAGATGAACAAGATGCAGATTCGGTCAGTGCATTAAATGCGATTAAAAATAATACTGCCTTGGATTTAGTGAATACCGGCAGTGAGCAGCATGCACATTTCTACAGCCAGCAAGATATCGATAATCTAAGTCTGTCAGAAGATATCATTGAAACAACAGAAGCGGTCGCAAGCAAATGTAATGTTAATCTTCAATATCATCAATCATTATTACCGCAGTATGAAACACCTGACAAATCCTCATCAAAAACATATTTATGGAATCTATTAGAGCAAGCACTGACAAAGATGAATTTAGATCGACCTCAATATCGCGAACGTTTAGAGTATGAGTTTAATATCATTACAGAAATGGGCTATGAAGACTATTTCTTAATTGTCAGCGATTTGATTCATTATGCGAAAACACATGATGTCATGGTAGGGCCTGGCCGTGGGTCCTCTGCAGGTTCGCTCGTCAGCTATCTGTTAAATATTACTACGATTGATCCGCTTCGCTACAACTTGCTCTTTGAACGTTTCTTAAACCCGGAACGTGTCACGATGCCGGATATTGATATCGACTTTGAAGATACAAGACGTGAACGTGTCATTCAATACGTACAAGAAAAGTATGGAGAATACCATGTTTCAGGTATTGTCACATTCGGTCATTTATCCGCAAAAGCTGTAGCACGTGATGTAGGACGTATCATGGGATTTGAAGAAAAAACATTAAGCGAAATATCAAGGCTGATCCCTTCAAAATTAGGGATTACCTTAAATGAAGCTTATCAAGAACAAAACTTTAAAGACTTTGTGCACAGAAATCACAGACATGAACTATGGTTCGATATTTGTAAGAAGTTAGAAGGGCTGCCGCGTCATACGTCTACACACGCAGCAGGGATTATTATCAATGACCGCCCCTTGTATCAGCATGTTCCATTATTAATGGGGGATACAGGTTTATTGACGCAATGGACAATGACTGAAGATGAAAAGCTGGGCTTGCTTAAAATCGACTTTTTAGGATTAAGAAACCTTTCTATTATCCATCAGATCATTAACCAAGTTAAAAAAGATTTGAATCAAACAATCGAAATGGAAAAGATTCCGTTTGATGATAAAAAAGTATTTGCAATGCTGTCAAAAGGTGATACAACCGGATTATTCCAATTAGAATCTGATGGTGTCAGACATGCATTGAAACGTTTGCAGCCGCAGCATTTCGAAGATATTGTGGCGATGACTTCTTTATACCGTCCAGGACCGATGGAAGAGATTCCGACTTATATTGCAAGACGGCATGATCCTTCTAAAGTTCGTTATCTGCATCCGGATTTAGAGCCGATATTAAAACAAACTTATGGTGTTATTATCTACCAAGAACAGATTATGCAGATTGCAAGCAAGTTCGCAGGATTCAGTTATGGTGAAGCGGATATCTTGCGACGTGCCATGAGTAAGAAAAATAGAGCGGTACTTGAAAGCGAACGCCAGCACTTTATAGAAGGTGCGAATCAAAATGGTTATTCAGAACAGCTCAGCAAGCAGATTTTTGATTTGATACTTAAATTTGCGGATTATGGTTTCCCGCGTGCACATGCGGTAAGTTATTCTAAAATTGCATATACTATGGCTTATTTGAAAGTACATTATCCAAATTACTTTTATGCCAATATCTTAACGAATGCGGTAGGCAGCGAGAAGAAGACGGAACAAATGATTGCGGAAGCAAAATCAATGGATTTAAAAATCTTGCCGCCGAATATTAATGAAAGCCACTGGTATTATAAGGCAACTCCAAATGGTATATACCTTTCTTTAGGTGCAGTAAAAGGTGTTGGATATCAAAGTGTGAAAACCATCGTCGATGAACGCTACCAAAATGGACCGTTTAAAGACTTCTTTGATTTTACCCGCCGTTTATCCGGCCGTGTCAAAACACGCAAACTTTTGGAAGCTTTGATTCTCGTCGGAGCATTTGATCAATTCGGCGAAACACGTGCGACTTTATTAGGAACACTTGATCAAGTGCTGGATGGTGTCAGTCAAGTGGAACAAGATGAAATGCTGCTGGATTTTGTGACGCCAAAGGCAGAATATGAGAAAAAAGAAGAATTGCCAGACCAGGCACTCAGTGATTTTGAAAAAGAATATTTAGGCTTCTATATTACTAAGCATCCTGTAGAAAAATTATTTGAAACTAAACAATATTTAGGGATTTTCAAGCTGGACAATGCGTTGAATTATCAACCTGTTTTGGCACAAATCGACACATTGAGAAGAATCCGTACTAAAAATGGACAACCTATGGCTTTTGTTACGCTGAATGACGGTAATAAGAACATGGATGGTGTGATATTCCCTGATGCATTCCAAAAATATGAACTTGAACTCAAAGAAGAAGTACCGCTGATTGTGCAAGGGAAGTTCGAAGTCAGAAATAACCAAGATCAATTGATTATCAACACGGTACAATCATTAGAGGTGTTTGAAGATATGCGCTTTAAACAAGCAAAAATGATTGTGCTGAGAAATGTTGCGTTAGAAGATTTAACTTTTGATAGAAAAGGCAGTTCCGATTATCATCAACTGCCGATTTATGAATTCCATGAGCAATCACAAAAAATGGAGAAAGTGGGACAAATTAATAGAAATCATGAAACCATTGCGGCTCTCATCAGCCAGATATCACCTGAAAATATCAGACTGATGTGATAGCGTACAAAGTAAAGTGCTATAGAATCAGCTTATCTGAAGTTTTAGAAAGCTGATGCGTAAAACTTGCAAATTTTAAGGATTTCATGCATGTGAATCAGTGAAACTTCTGTTTCTGTGTTATAATCAGTACATATTTTCAAAGTGATACTAAAATTGGGATAGCAATGGTTAAATTTCAAGATAAAGACAAGACAGCTATTGCATCATTGAAGCATAAAAATCACAGAACTCATATCGATAATATGCAACAATTTTATTGAACAAAGGAGCGATCAGTTTGTCATTAAGAGATGAAGCTTTAGAAATGCACAAAAGAAATCAAGGCAAAATAGACATAGCGCCTAAAGTTAAAGTAACAAATAAAGAAGAATTGAGTTTGGCTTATTCGCCAGGTGTTGCGGAACCATGTAAAGAAATTTACGAAGATCCGCGCAAAGTCTATGATTATACATCAAAAGCCAATACAGTAGCTGTAGTTACAGACGGAACAGCAGTATTAGGTTTAGGCAATATCGGACCAGAAGCAAGTATTCCGGTAATGGAAGGTAAAGCTGTATTGTTCAAGAGCTTTGCTGGCGTAGCAGGCGTTCCGATTGCACTGGATACGACAGATACTGAAGAAATTATCCGTACTGTTAAATTATTGGAACCGAATTACGGCGGTATCAATTTAGAAGACATTTCAGCACCGCGCTGTTTTGAAATTGAAAACCGTTTGAAGAAAGAAACTAAAATTCCGGTTTTCCATGATGACCAGCATGGTACAGCTATTGTGACAATGGCAGGTTTAATCAATGCATTAAGAATTACAGGCAAATCATTATCAGATATCAAAGTTGTATTAAATGGTGCCGGTGCTGCAGGTATCGCAATTGTGAAATTGCTTTATTCTTATGGTGTCAGAGATATGATTATGTGCGACTCAAAAGGGGCAATTTATAAAGGTCGTCCGCATGGTATGAATGAAACTAAAGAATTTGTAGCGGAATGGACGAACAAAGATAAGCAAGAAGGCAAACTTTCTGATGTGATTAAAGGCGCAGATGTCTTTATCGGTGTATCTGTTGCTGATGCTTTATCTCAAGATATGGTAAAATCAATGAATAAAGATAGTATTATCTTTGCGATGGCAAACCCTAATCCGGAAATCAACCCGGATGATGCGAGAGCAGCAGGTGCCAAAGTTGTAGGAACGGGACGTTCTGATTATCCGAACCAAATTAATAATGTGCTTGCATTCCCTGGTATTTTCAGAGGGGCATTAGATGTGAGAGCGACACATATTAATGAAAAAATGAAACAAGCTGCAGTTGAAGCGATTGCTGACTTGATTAAAGAGGACGAATTATCACCTGAGTACTGTATTCCTGCACCGTTTGATAAACGTGTTGCACCTTCAGTAGCCAGAAATGTAGCAAAAGCAGCAATGGAATCTGGAGTTGCAAGGGTTGAAGTTGATCCAGATGATATATACAATAAAACGATGAGATTAACTGATATTAAATAAGTTATTTTTTTATAAAGCGCTGTTATGCGGTAGAAATCAGCATAATAGTGATGTGGAGGTTGACCAATGTTTAAAGATTTTTTTAATCGCGGCAGTAAAAAGAAAAAATATGTTACTGTTCAAGATTCAAAACAGAATGATGTTCCATCAGGTATCATGACTAAATGCCCTAAATGCAAAAAAATCATGTATACTAAAGAACTTTCTGAAAATCTCAATGTATGTTTCAATTGCGATCATCACTTATCATTGACCGCATATAAACGAATTGAAGCAATTTCAGATGAAGGTACATTTAAAGAATTTGATAAAGGCATGACGTCTGCGAATCCATTAGACTTCCCAGGATATGAGGAAAAGATTCAAAAAGACCAAAGCAAAACGGATTTGAAAGAAGCGGTGGTTACAGGGACTGCAAAATTAGATGGCGTTGCTTATGGTGTTGCAGTTATGGATTCGCGTTTCAGAATGGGCAGTATGGGTTCTGTAGTCGGAGAAAAAATCTGCCGTATTATAGATTATTGTACTGAACATAAATTGCCTTTCATTCTCTTCTCAGCCAGCGGCGGAGCAAGAATGCAAGAAGGTATTATTTCATTAATGCAAATGGGTAAAACAAGTGTGTCTTTAAAACGACACGCTGATGCAGGCTTATTATATATTTCTTATATTACACATCCGACAACAGGAGGCGTTTCTGCAAGTTTTGCGTCTGTTGGCGATATCAACTTATCAGAACCGCAAGCTTTAATCGGATTTGCGGGCCGCCGTGTCATTGAACAAACAATTAATGAGAAATTGCCGGATGATTTCCAAACGGCTGAATTCTTATTAGAGCACGGTCAATTAGACAAAGTGGTACACCGTAAAGAAATGAAAGCTACATTAAGCCAGTTATTAAGAATGCATACAGGACAAGGGGTGAAAAAAGATGCTTGATTTCGAGAAGCCGTTATTTGATATTAAAAATAAAATAGAAGCTTTGAAAGAATCTCAGGAGAAAAATGATGTAGATTTGCAAGAAGAAATCGAAATGCTCGAAGCTTCTCTCCAAAGGGAAACTGAAAAAATCTACAAGCATCTTAAACCTTGGGACCGTGTCCAGTTAGCAAGATTGCAAGAGCGTCCGACGACTTTAGATTATATTCCGTATATTTTCGATGACTTCATCGAATTGCATGGTGACAGAAACTTTAGAGATGACCCGGCTATGATCGGCGGGCTGGGTTATTTAAATGGTCAACCTGTTACTATTGTAGGGCAACAGCGCGGGAAAGATACGAAAGATAATATTTACCGCAATTTCGGGATGGCGCATCCTGAGGGATACAGAAAAGCTCTGCGCTTGATGAAACAAGCTGAAAAGTTCAATCGACCTATCTTTACGTTTATTGATACAAAAGGCGCGTATCCTGGTAAAGCAGCCGAAGAACGCGGTCAAAGCGAATCGATTGCCAGAAATTTAATTGAAATGGCAAGCTTGAAAGTACCGGTAATCACATTGGTTATCGGCGAAGGCGGAAGCGGCGGTGCTTTAGGTATCGGTATTGCGAACAGAGTATTGATGCTTGAAAACAGTACGTATTCTGTTATTTCACCTGAAGGTGCAGCAGCATTGTTGTGGAAAGACAGCAATCTTTCTAAAATTGCGGCTGAAACAATGAAAATTACTGCGCCTGACTTAAAAGAATTAGGTGTCATTGATGAAATGATAGCTGAACCTTTAGGCGGCGCGCACAAAGATATTGAAGAACAAGCAAAAAATATTAAAAAGGCATTTACAGCGCAATTAGCTGAACTTGAAAAGTTAGATGGCCAAGCGCTTGCTGACGATAGATTTAATAAATTCCGCCAAATGGGTGAATTTAAGGAACAATAAGGGAAAAGGATTCTATACTTCTTTTTAATGAAGTAGTATAGAATCCTTTTTTGTATCAAAAAGTGCACTTGATTTTCACTTTATGGGCTGTAGCATAATACATTAAAAATGGTACGAAAAACAAGTAGATTTCCTCCGTATCGATTCGATATTTAATAAAAAGTGTGGCTATATTTCGAAATGATAAATATAAAACGTTTACATTATAGATTGCATTGTATTTTTATGGATAACCACGCTATTTTATGGTATTTTTAATGTAAATCATACAAGTTAGGAAGGTCAGTTGTCATGAAAAAAATTGCAGTTTTGACTAGTGGTGGAGACGCACCGGGAATGAATGCTGCCGTTCGAGCAGTTGTGCGTACAGCCATCTATAATGGGATTGAAGTTTACGGTGTGTATCAAGGCTATCTCGGATTGATAAATGATGATCTTAAGAAGCTTGAATTAGGATCAGTGGGAGATACAATCCAAAGAGGCGGTACATTCCTTTACTCAGCACGTTGCCCAGAATTTAAAGATAAAGAAGTACGTGCGAAAGCAATTGAAAATCTTAGAAGCCATGGAATTGACGGATTAGTAGTAATCGGCGGTGACGGAAGCTACCGCGGTGCACAACGTATCAGTGAAGAGTGCCCTGATATTCAAACTATCGGTATACCGGGAACAATTGATAATGATATTCCAGGTACAGACTTTACAATCGGTTTTGACACAGCGCTCAATACAATTATTGAATCTGTCGATAAAATCCGTGATACTGCATCAAGTCATGCGAGAACATTTATTATCGAAGTCATGGGTAGAGATTGCGGCGACCTAGCTTTATGGGCTGGTTTAGCTGTTGGTGCAGAAACAATTTTAGTGCCAGAAGTAAAAACTGATATCAAAGATATCGCAGAAAAAATAGAAGCCGGTATTAAACGAGGTAAAAAACATTCAATCGTAATGGTTGCTGAAGGTGTTATGTCAGGACAATCTTGCGCTGATGAACTTGCCAAATACATCCATGTTGATGGACGTGTATCTGTATTAGGCCATATCCAACGCGGCGGAAGCCCGACTGGTCAAGACAGAGTATTGGCATCAAGATTAGGCGGTCATGCCGTTGAATTGTTAATTGAAGGTAAAACAGCATTGGGAGTAGGTATTAAACAAAACCAATTAACTCAAACACCATTTGACGATATCTTCAATAATAAAGGTAATAAATTTGATTTAAACATGTATGAGTTAGCACAAGAATTATCAATTTAATGATAAATTTAGTGAAATTTTTTAGGAGGCTTTTATAATGAGAAAAACTAAAATCGTTTGTACGATTGGACCTGCATCAGAATCTGAAGAAATGTTAGAAAAATTAATGAACGCTGGGATGAACGTTGCCCGCTTAAACTTCTCACATGGTGATCATGCGGAACACAAAGTACGTATTGACCGTATCAGAGAAGTTGCGAAACGTTTAGATAAAACAATTGCAATCATGTTGGATACAAAAGGACCTGAAATCAGAACACACAACATGGAAAACGGTGTGATCAACTTAGAAAAAGGTAAAGAAGTTATCGTCAGCATGACTGAAGTACTTGGAACAGCAGACAAATTTTCTGTAACTTATGAAGATTTAATCAATGATATTGAACTTGGTTCATACATCTTGTTAGACGATGGTTTAGTTGAATTAGAAGTTAAAGAAATCAACAAAGATAAAGGCGAAGTATTATGCGAAGTCTTAAACTCTGGTGAAATCAAAAACAAAAAAGGTGTTAACTTACCAAACGTTAAAGTAAACTTACCAGGTATCACTGACAAAGATGCGGACGATATCCGCTTCGGTATCGACGAAAACGTTGACTTCATCGCAGCAAGTTTCGTACGCCGTCCTAGCGATGTGTTAGATATCCGCAAAATTTTAGAAGAAGAACGCAACACTAACATCAGCATTCTTCCTAAAATCGAAAACCAAGAAGGTATCGACAACATTAAAGAAATCCTTGAAGTTTCTGACGGTTTAATGGTAGCTCGTGGTGACATGGGTGTTGAAATTCCACCTGAAAATGTACCAGTTATCCAAAAAGACCTTATCAGACAATGTAATAAATTAGGCAAACCAGTTATCACAGCAACTCAAATGTTAGACTCTATGCAACGTAACCCACGTGCTACAAGAGCCGAAGCAAGTGACGTAGCAAACGCTATCTATGATGGTACAGATGCAGTAATGTTATCTGGTGAAACTGCTGCTGGTTTATATCCTGAAGAAGCAGTTAAAGCAATGAGAAATATCGCAGTTGCTGCTGAAGCTGCTCAAAACTACAAAAAATTATTAAACGATCGTACTAAATTAGAAGAAACTAACTTAGTAAACGCAATCGGTGTTTCTGTTGCACATACTGCACTTAACTTAAAAGTTAAAGCAATCGTTGCAGCAACTGAAAGTGGTTCAACTGCTAAAACAATTTCTAAATTCCGTCCGCATTCAGACATTATCGCAGTTACACCAAGTCCTGAAACTGCACGTCAATTAGCATTAGTATGGGGCGTATTCCCAGTTGTTAAAAAAGGCCGCAAAACAACTGATGCATTATTAAACAATGCAGTGGCTACAGCAATCGAAACTGGACGTGTACAAAACGGTGACTTATTAATTATCACTGCCGGTGTACCAACTGGTGAAAAAGGTACTACTAACATGATGAAATTACATTTAGTAGGCGACGAACTTGTTAAAGGTCAAGGCGTTGGCCGCAACTCTGTTGTAGGTAATGCTGTAGTAGTTAACGAAGCTTCTGAATTAGAAGGCAAAGACCTTACTAATGCAGTAATCGTAACACACTCTACTGACGAAACATTCGTACCTTATGTTGAACAAGCTGCCGGTTTAGTTGCAGAAGAAGGCGGTATTACTTCTCCAAGCGCAATCATCGGTTTAGAACAAGGAATCCCAACAATCGTTGGTGCAAGCAACGCAACTAAATTAATCCATGATGATGCGGTTGTAACTGTAGATGCAAACACTGGTCGTGTTTATGACGGTTACGCAAACGTACTTTAATCAAAAGCGTTAAAATTTCATATTAAATTATATAAGCTGTCTGTTTCTTTTTTTGAAGCAGGCAGTTTTTTTATTGTTAGAAGTACGAACGCTAAAATGATTCATGTAATGATACATAATCTAGGAAATATTAATAACTTTAAGGTAATTTTTATTATTATTTAATAAGTAAATTGGTTTGCTAAGCTAACTATTTATGATAAAGTTTTTTCTGTAATTTATTTCAGAAGGGAGGTTTAATATTGGAGGTTAAGCACGCTTCTCATCAAAAGAGAAATGTGATTGTAGTGATCATGCTGATCAGTGCCTTTGCGGCAATGTTGAATCAAACGATTCTAAATACAGCGCTGCCTGCAATCATTAAAGATTTGGGTGTGCATGATACAACAGCACAATGGCTGATTACCGGCTTTATGCTTGTGAACGGTATTATGATTCCGCTCACTGCATATTTAATGGACAAGTATTCAACGAAGACGCTGTATATATTTTCCATGGCAGCATTTCTAATAGGTTCTGTCATTGCGGCACTTTCGCCTGTCTTTGCGATTTTAATGGCAGCGCGTGTCATTCAAGCTATCGGTGCAGGGATACTACTGCCGTTGATGCAATTTACAGTATTCACATTGTTCCCAGTTGAAAAACGGGGCTTTGCGATGGGATTAACCGGCATCGTTGCACAAACAGCACCTGCAGTCGGTCCTACATTAACAGGTCTGCTGATCGACCATTTCACTTGGCGTATACCATTTTTTGTTGTCGCAGCGATTTCAGTCGTTGTATTTATCTTCGGTATCTTCTTTGTAGAGCGTCAAAATCAACCTAAAGCAGCACATCTGGATAAAATTTCAGTGGTTTATTCTACATTTGGTTTCGGACTCATTTTATATGCATTCAGTACGGTGGGAAAATTAGGTGTGACTTCACCAGTTGTAATTTCAGCATTACTGCTTGGTCTTATAATTATCGTTGTTTTTACGTTAAGACAGTTGAAATTAAAATATCCTCTACTGGATATGCTGGTGTTTAAAAGCAGAACTTTCTCCTTGTCCGCATTTGCGTCTATGGCGCTGTTTATCGGAATTGTCGGACCTGCTTTATTAATTCCGATGTATGTGCAGACAGGTTTAAGATTATCAGCACTTTTATCAGGTTTAGTTATCTTGCCTGGAGCCGTATTCAATGCCATGATTTCAGTTTATACAGGAAAAATATACGATCGCTTCGGAGCACGGGTATTAATTATCCCTGGTTTCCTTCTACTGATTGTGATGACAATCTTACATGCGATGTTAACGGTAGATACGCCGTTTTGGTACGTAGTAGTGATATACGCGATACGAATGTTTTCTGTAGGCTTATTGATTATGCCATTGAATACTGCTGGATTAAACGCATTGCAAGATCATGAAATTTCTCATGGTACTGCAATTATTAATGCGCTACGTATTATTGCAGGTGCTATGGGCACAGCAATCAGTATCACAATTATGTCAGCCGTCGCAAAACATTTTACTGAACAAGCTCACCACCATGTTTCATCGCAAATGATTACGAGAATGGCAACAGTCAAAGGGATAGATGCCGCATTTGTTTTTACTACTATTATTATGATTATCGGTTTTGTATTAAGTCTGTTTATTAAAGAGCAGCGCACATAAAACAAGTTATTTATTGAAAGGATGGATTTCTGAATGTCAGTATTAACTAATGAAGAACGTGTTGAAATTTTGAGTAATATCGTCAATATTAATTCTGTGAATGATAATGAGATAGAAGTGGCCCAATATTTGAAAGGGCTGTTTGAAGCGCATGGAATTGAAACTGAAATAGATGAGATAACACAGACACGTGTGAATTTAATCGCTAAAATCGGAAGCGGTTCACCTGTAGTGGGTATTTCTGGTCATATGGATGTCGTATCAGAAGGGGATCGCGATGCATGGAAATATCCTCCGTTCGAATTAACTGAAGCAGACGGCAAGCTTTATGGGCGCGGTGCCTCTGATATGAAATCAGGTTTAGCAGCACTGGCGATTGCTTTAATTGAAATCAAGGAACAAGACTTATTGAAACAAGGTACCATTAAATTCATGGCAACCAGCGGTGAAGAAATGGAACAATTAGGTTCTAAACAGTTGTATGAAAAAGGATACATGGATGATGTCGATGCATTGATTATTGCAGAACCGTCAGAAACAAACATTGTATATGCACATAAAGGTTCTATGGATTATCGCATTACATCTTATGGTGAAGCAGCACACAGTTCTATGCCGATAATCGGACGCAATGCGATTCAGCCTTTAATGCACTTTGTATTAAATATAGATGAAGCTTATCAAGAAGCACTTCGTACATTGAATACAAGTCAATTAGACTTCACGCAAATGGTTAATCATTTAGGACACCGCTTTGGTGATAAAGTAGATTTAAATGAAGCGCAAAAAGTATTATCTGGTCTTGTCATCAGCAATACGATTTTCAACGGCGGCAATCAAGTCAATTCTGTACCAGATCGCGCAACAGCTGAATTCAATATCAGAACGGTACCTGAATATAACAATGACGATGTTAAAGCACTCTTCAACCATCATTTAAAAGCCGCTAACAACAACGGGGCAGATTTAAAAGAAGATTTATATTTAGACTTAGATCCTGTCATTACAACAGGTCAAAATACTTTAATCGAAACAGGTTACCAAATCGCAAAGGATATGTTTAATAAAGAGATTTTAATTACACCTATGCCAGGGGTTACAGATGCATCTAACTTATTAAAAGGCAAAGATGAAAACTTCCCATTCTTAATGTACGGTCCTGGCAGTACAGCACATCAAATCAACGAATATGTAGATAAAAAGACATATTTGGATTTCATTGAATATTTCATTTCGCTTTTAACACAATATACTAATAAAGCCGCTGAAAAATAAGCGCAAAAAGATACGCCTGCACAAAATAAGATGTGCAGGCGTTTGATTTGTTTATTGGGTGCTTTTTATTTTTGGTTTTATGATTGATGTTTCTTAAGTTGTTGTGTGTATCTCCAGTACATTAAACCTAACATGATAAACCAAATCGGTGATAAGAAAATCGCTGTTCTTGTGACAGGGTTGACAAATAATAATCCGAATACAAAGATGAAGAAGATTAAAATTGCATAACCTGAATACTTACCGCCCGGCAATTTATAAATTGCATTTTTATGGTTTTTAGGTTCGCGTCTATGGTAGTTGATATACGCGATTGTAATTAATGACCAAACGACTAAGAATAATACTGTTGATACTGTTGTTACGTAAGTAAATACTAAAGTAGCATCCGGAACAATATAGTTTAATAAAGCTGCGACAAGTAATAGGGCACATGAGACGATAATCGCAATGTGCGGTACACCGTTTCTATTTGTTTTATGGAAAATAGGCGGTGCTTGTTCTTGTCTTGATAATCCGAATAACATACGGCTATTTGAGAAAATACCGCTATTACAAGATGAAGCAGCTGCTGTTAATACCACAAAGTTGATGATACCAGCCGCAAATGGTATTCCGACCAATGCGAATAATCGAACGAACGGACTATCTGACGGGTCGACTTTATACCAAGGAATAATAGACATAATCACTGCAAGTGCACCAACGTAGAAAATCAAGATACGTGCAGGTACACTGTTGATTGCTTTCGGAATCGTTTTTTCAGGGTCTTTAGTTTCACCCGCTGTTACACCGATTAATTCGATCCCAACGAATGAGAACACTGCCATTTGGAATGACATGAAGAAACCTGAAATACCTTTAGGGAAAATACCGTGATTATAAAGGTTAGCCACATTTGCATGACCGAATTTCGTTTCATACGCTACGAAAATCATGCCAAGACCAACGACAATTAAAACGATGATAGTTGTCACTTTGATGATCGCAAACCAGAACTCTAATTCCCCGAAAATTTTCGCACTTAATAAGTTGAAGGCCATTAAGATAATGACACAAAACAGAGCGCTGACCCAGTTAGGAATCTGCGGCCACCAGAAGCTGACATATTTTGCGACTGCTGTAACTTCTGCCATCCCTGTAATAATCCAACATAACCAATATGTCCAGCCGGTTACGAACCCTGCAAAAGGTCCTATGTACTCATTTGTTACATCGGCGAAAGACTTGAAGTTAGTATTTGAAATCAGAATTTCACCTAAGCCTCTCATGAACATAAATAACATCAAACCGATAATGATGTAGGTTAATAAGATGGAAGGTCCTGTCATCGCTATCGTCTGTCCTGCCCCCAGGAACAATCCAGTACCGATTGCGCCACCAATCGCAATCAACTGAATGTGACGATTGCTCAGTTCTCTTTGTAAATTGTTTGCCATAGTTTAAAAACAACTCCCTTTTTGCACCTTAATAATATTATGCACATATCCCTTCAAGATGACAAATATTTTTTGGAAATAATGAGAATTTTCATGCAATTCTCAATGAAATATAGTTATTATGAATGATAATAATTTAAAATGGATGGCTGAAATCATGATGAAATCGTTACTTTAAGCTATAAAAATGTAATATATTACCAGAATTAAGAGGGGAAATTGCATTTTTCGCTGTGTACGGGTAATTACAATAGTATCAGCGCTTAATTTAAAGTTTCTAAATTGTTCACAAAAGCGTTCATATTGGATATAATACTAAATGAAAGCCATTTCAATTTGTTATAGAAAAGGGGAAATTAATATGGCAGAATTGCATAAAGGTTTAGAAGGGGTAATTGCAGCTGAAACAAAGGTAAGCTCAATTATCGATAGCCAACTGACATATGCTGGTTACGACATCGATGATTTAGCAGAAAACGCATTATTTGAAGAAGTCATTTTCTTATTATGGAACTATAGACTTCCAACACAAGATGAATTAAATGAGTTGCAAGAAAAACTATACGAGTATAAGAAATTAGATCAAAGAGTTTATGATCATTTCGAAGACTATGCAACTGACAACGTTCATCCAATGACAGCACTAAGAACTTCAGTTTCTTATGTTGCGCATTTCGATGAAAATGCTGAAAGCGAAACTGAAGAAGAAAAGTATGACCGTGCGATCAGAATTCAAGCGAAAATGGCATCATTAGTCGCTTCATTCGAACGCGTAAGACAAGGCAAAGAGCCTGTTTATCCTAAAAAAGGCTTAAACTATGCAGCTAACTTCTTATATATGCTGCGCGGTGAAGAACCAAGCGACATTGAAGTAGAAGCGTTTAACAAAGCATTAGTATTGCATGCTGACCATGAATTAAATGCTTCAGCATTCACTGCACGCTGTGCTGTATCATCACTTTCTGATATGTATTCAGGTATTGTTGCAGCTGTAGGTTCATTAAAAGGACCTTTACACGGCGGCGCAAACGAACGTGTAATGAATATGCTGTCTGAAATTCATTCAGTAGATGAAGTAGAACCATATATTGATAATAAATTGAAAAACAAAGAAAAAGTAATGGGCTTTGGTCACCGCGTATATAAAAACGGCGACCCTCGTGCTAAGTATTTAAAAACAATGAGTAAGAAAATCACTGATGAAACAGGTCAAAAACACTTGTATGATATCTCAGTGAAAATTGAAGATTTAATGAAGGAACGTACAGGCATTATCGCAAACGTTGACTTCTACAGTGCAACTGTATATCACAGCATGAACATTCCTCATGATTTATTTACACCGATTTTCGCAGTCAGCCGTACTTCAGGCTGGTTAGCTCATATCTTCGAACAATATAGAGATAACCGTATTATGAGACCGCGTGCACAATATATCGGCGAAACAAATCGTGAATATGTACCTATCGAAGATCGCTAATATTAAATAAAGAGACGACTTGGAATCATCACAATAATTTATATTAACGGAGGAATTTAGAATGGCACCAGAAAAAATTGTAAAACAAGAAGACGGTTTATTAGTACCTAACAATCCTATCATCCCTTATATCATCGGCGATGGTATTGGACCAGATATTTGGAGAGCAGCAAGCCGCGTATTAGACGCTGCTGTTGAAAAAGCTTATAACGGCGAAAAACAAATTGAATGGAAAGAAATCTTAGCAGGTCAAAAAGCTTATGACGAAACAGGCGAATGGCTGCCTCAAGAAACTTTAGATACAATTGAAGAATATCTTATCGCAATCAAAGGACCTTTAACAACACCAATCGGCGGAGGTATCCGTTCATTAAACGTAGCATTGCGTCAAACATTAGACTTATATGCATGCTTACGTCCTGTACGTTGGTTCAAAGGTGTTCCATCACCAGTTAAACGTCCAGAAGATACTGACATGGTTATCTTCCGTGAAAACACTGAAGATATTTATGCAGGTATCGAATTTAAAGAAGGTACACCAGAAGCTAAGAAATTAATCGATTTCTTACAAGATGAAATGGGTGCTAAAAATATCCGCTTCCCAGAAACATCTGGTATCGGTGTAAAACCTGTATCTAAAGAAGGTACTGAACGTTTAGTACGTTCTGCAATCCAATATGCGATTGATAACAACCGCAAATCAGTAACATTAGTACACAAAGGGAACATCATGAAGTTCACTGAAGGTGCTTTCAAACAATGGGGTTACGATTTAGCTGAAAATGAATTCGGCGACAAAGTATTCACTTGGCAGCAATATGATCGCCTAGTTGAAGAAAAAGGCAAAGATGAAGCAAACAAAATCCAAGATCAAGCTGAAGCAGACGGCAAAATCATCATCAAAGATTCAATTGCGGACATCTTCTTGCAACAAATCCTTACACGTCCAGCTGAATACGATGTAGTAGCAACTATGAACTTAAATGGTGACTACATCTCAGATGCATTGGCTGCACAAGTCGGCGGTATCGGTATTGCACCAGGTGCAAACATCAACTACGATACTGGTCATGCTATCTTCGAAGCGACTCATGGTACAGCACCTAAATACGCTGACCAAGATAAAGTAAACCCATCATCTGAATTATTAAGTGCAGTGTTAATGTTAGAACACTTAGGTTGGCAAGAAGCTGCTGACTTAATCACAGATTCAATTGAGAAAACAATTGCATCTAAAGTTGTAACTTACGACTTTGCACGTATGATGGAAGGCGCTAAAGAAGTTAAAACTTCTGAATTCGCTGATGAATTAATTAAAAACTTATAATCCATTCATAATAGATGGAAAGCTATACTGCTCTTTGGGGAGCGGTATAGCTTTTATTTTTACCTTTCAAATTATTTTGTTATTAACCTAATGTTAAGATTGTGTAAAGTTAATACATAGTATGTTATCTTTATGAAAATATAAGTTATAATTAGGTTGAAAAATACACAGGGGGTACTACCATGACTCAGAAAATTTTAGTAGTCGATGATGAACAATCAATTGTAACGTTGCTGAAATATAATTTGGAAACAGCAGGTTATTTAGTAGAAGTGGCCTATGATGGAGAAGAAGCGCTCCAAAAACTAGACGCTGTTCAACCTGATTTGGTCGTATTAGATGTAATGCTGCCTAAATTAGACGGTATCGAAGTCTGCAAATCGATTCGTTCAGATAAAAATCTTGTTCCGATTTTAATGTTGACTGCGAAAGATGATGAATTTGACCGTGTTTTAGGTCTGGAATTAGGTGCAGATGACTATATGACAAAACCATTCTCTCCAAGAGAAGTCGTCGCACGTGTTAAAGCAATTTTACGCAGATCTAAACAAGTGCACAGCCAAAAAGAAGATGAAACAGATAACGAAGATGTTATTATAGGTTCAATCAAAATCAGACCTGAATATTTTGAAGTATATAAGAACAACGAATTATTAGAATTAACCCCTAAAGAATTTGAATTATTATTATATTTAATTGAGCGTCAAGGACGTGTGATTACAAGAGAGCATATGCTGAACTCTGTATGGAACTATGAATTTACAGGAGATTCAAGAATTGTTGATGTGCACATCAGTCACTTAAGAGATAAATTAGAAGAAAATCCTAAGCAGCCGAAATTGATTAAAACTGTTCGTGGTTTAGGCTATAAATTAGAAAGACCGAAGTCAGCTAATTGAAGTTCTACACACGCTTACTGCTTACGTTAGCCGTACTGATTATCTCTTGTCTCATTGCGTTAGGATTATTAATCAATCATGCGATTTACACGACTATCTCTCAAAGGGATGCGGAAAGTTTAAAGCATGATGCCGAACGCATCAATGAGTCATATGAAAAGCATCACGAACAGACCATCAAAGAATTTGCACATTTAAATAATTTTGCAGTATCCATACATAACAATGATGGAGGCAAAACATTATTTAAGGCAGGAAATGATGTCCCGCCTAACAAGAACATCAATGTTGTCGGCAACCCGTCGAATCTTTTATACGATACGCATAAAGGCAACCACAGATTTACGTATAAGTTTATTGCGAATGATCATTTTGTCATCATTACAGGGTATAACAACGAGATTACGCAGCTTCAATTTGAAGCATGGAAATATATTGCGATTATCGGACTGTTTATTATTGTACTTGTCTTTTTAATTGTCAGAAATATCAACCGTACGTATATCAGACCCATCAATGATGTGACATATGCGACGAAATTGCTTGCACAAGGGCATTACCATATTCGTGTTCCTGAAAGCAATGTCAAAGAGACACGTGATTTATTCGTTACGACGAATGAGTTGGCACGCCGTTTGCAGAAAATGTATAACGAACAAAAGATTCAATCTAATCGTTTAAAAACAACACTTGAGAACATTCCAAGTTCTGTATTGATGATTGATAAATATGGCAAGATTGTAATTGCGAACACTGCTTATTATGATATGTTCAATCCGGAATCAAGTGTAGTAAACAAAAACTATAATAGAGTGATTAAAGGCAAACTCAATACGTTGATTATCGATGCATTCAAAACTGAAAAAACGATCAATGATCAAGTTAAAATTTACTTGAACAATGTACATGAAAGATACTTTGATACAGTGTGCGTACCGATTTTGTCGCGCAAGAAAAAAAGGCTTCAAGGCATGGTAGTTGTGCTCCATGATATTACCAGCTTGAAGAAACTTGAGAACTTGCGTCGCGAATTTGTCGCAAATGTATCGCACGAGTTGAAAACACCGATTACATCTATTAAAGGTTTTGCGGAAACGTTGATAGACGGTGCTAAAAATGATGAAACTACATTGGATGAATTCTTAAATATTATCTTGAAAGAGTCGAACCGCATTGAATCATTAGTGGAAGACTTGCTTGATTTGTCTCACATTGAACAGCAGACAGAAATTACTACAGAGCCTGTTGATTTATCTGAAGTGACCAGAAATACTGTCAAAACGCTGTATACGAACGGCAAAAAGAAAAATATCACATTAGACACTGAAATCGAAGATTATGTGTTGATTGATGCACAAGAATCTAAAATTGCACAAGTTGTCGTGAATATCGTCAGCAATGCGATCAACTATTCGCCAAAAGACAGTGTTGTCCATGTGAGAGTGTACAAAGATAAAGAGAAATGTGTCCTAGAAGTGGAAGACTATGGTATTGGTATTGCGCCTGAAGATCAAAAGCATGTGTTTGAACGCTTCTATCGCGTAGACAAAGCACGCAGCCGAGATTCTGGCGGTACGGGTCTTGGTCTTTCTATCACAAAACACATTGTTGAGGCTTATCATGGCCGTATTCAAATTGAAAGTGAAGTCGGTGTCGGAACAACGTTCAAAGTTATCTTTTTCGACAATAAAAATAAATCTAATAAAATCTCATAATCTTTGCGCCGGATGAATTTCCGGCGCTATTTTTATGAGTGGCATACAGACATATGATAAAATAGAACCAAACCAATTCTGGAGGTTATAGTGTGGAAAAATTAGTGTTAATTGATGGAAATAGTTTAAGTTTCCGTGCATTTTATGCATTGCCTCTATTAACGAATCGCGCTGGAATTCATACGAATGCGACATATGGATTTGCGATGTTATTAGAAAAAATTATCAAAGAAGAAAATCCGACGCATTTCTTAGTCGCGTTTGATGCGGGCAAAACAACATTCAGACATCAAACATATGGTGATTACAAAGGCGGAAGACAAAAGACGCCACCAGAATTAAGTGAACAGTTCCCGCTGATCAGACAACTTTTAGATGCTTATCATATTAAACATTATGAGTTAGAGAATTATGAAGCGGATGATATTATCGGTACATTAAGCAAAGCAGCTGACGAAGCAGGGATGCAGACGATTATTGTAACAGGCGACCGCGACTTAACGCAGCTTGCGACAGATAATGTAACCATTTATTATACGAAAAAAGGTGTAACAGATGTGGACCACTATACACCTGCATTTATTGCTGAAAAATATAATGGACTTAAACCGTCTCAAATTATTGATATGAAAGGTTTAATGGGTGATACATCAGATAATATTCCTGGTATTGCAGGTGTAGGAGAAAAAACAGCGATTAAATTATTGAATCAATTTGATTCTGTTGAAAATCTTTACGACCATTTGGATGAAGTGTCCGGCAAGAAGTTAAAAGAAAAACTTGAAAACGGACATGAAGATGCATTAATGAGCAAACAGTTAGCCACTATTAACGTAGAGAGCCCGATTGAAGTTTCATTGAAAGATACGAAACGACCTGAAGATACAGATCAATCACAAAAAATCGAACTCTTTAAAGAATTAGACTTTAAACAAATGCTGAATCAAATCGATGTGGATGCTGATGTTGAAAGTGAAAGTGCAAAAGAATATAAAGTAGAGACAGATTTTGATGCTATCGACTTTAATCAATTAGAAGCTGCTGCGATTCATTTTGAAGTGGATGAGGGCGACTATTTAACAGCAGATATTTTAAAATTCGGTCTGCATACAGATGACCATTATGTGGTGATTGACGGGTCAGAAGTAACACAACACTCTGCACTTGTTCAATGGTTAGAAAATAAAGATACGAAAAAATATGTTTACGATGCGAAAAAAACGTATGCAGAAGCACATCGTTTGAATATTGATATTCAAAACATTACCTTTGATATTATGCTTGCAAGTTACATTTTAGATCCATCGCGTTCGATTGATGATGTACATTCAGTAGTCAGCCAATATGGACAAAATTATGTGGCTGAAGCGGTACATGTATACGGCAAAGGACGCAAACGCCAAATTCCAGAGGATGAAGTCCTTAATCCTTATATAGCGGCGATATTAGATGCTATTAATCAATGTGTGCCGATTATGCATGACCAATTAAAAGAATACAATCAACTAGATTTATTCAAAGACTTAGAATTGCCGTTAGCACGTATTTTAGGCAAAATGGAAGAACTGGGTGTTTATACGGACGTTGAAGAACTTAAAGAGATGGAAAGCGAAATTCAAGGCAAACTTGATACATTGATTGCACGTATTCATGAAGCAGCAGGCGAATCATTTAATTTAAACTCGCCGAAGCAGCTAGGTGTAGTCTTGTTTGAAAAGTTAGGGCTGCCTGTTATTAAAAAGACAAAGACAGGTTATTCTACAGCAGTAGATGTACTTGAACAGTTACAAGGCGAACATCCGATTATTGAAGATATTTTAGAATATCGCCAACTTTCAAAACTGCAATCAACGTATGTTGAAGGCTTGCAAAAAGTAATACAAGCCGATAATCGTATTCATACACACTTTAACCAAACACTTGCACAAACAGGGCGTCTATCTTCAGTTGATCCTAATTTGCAGAACATTCCTGTTCGTTTAGAAGAAGGCAGACGTATCAGAAAAGCATTTAAACCTGCAGAATCAGGCAATGTGATACTATCTGCGGACTACTCTCAAATCGAATTACGTGTATTAGCACACATTACTGAAGATGAAAGTATGATGAAAGCATTCAGAGAAGGACATGACATTCATACTGCAACAGCGATGAAAGTCTTTAATGTCGAAGCGGATGATGTCGATGGTTTAATGCGCAGACAAGCCAAAGCAGTCAACTTCGGAATTGTTTATGGTATCAGTGATTATGGTCTCAGCCAAAGCTTAGGAATCACAAGAAAAGCTGCTAAACAATTTATTGATGACTATTTAGACAGCTTCCCAGGTGTGAAACAATATATGAGCGATATTGTTAAAGATGCGAAAGCAAAAGGATACGTAGAAACATTGCTGCATCGACGCAGATATATTCCAGATATTACCAGCCGTAATTTCAACCGACGCAGTTTCGCAGAACGTACAGCCATGAATACACCGATTCAAGGCAGTGCTGCAGATATTATCAAACTTGCAATGGTCAATTATGACAAAGCAATACAAGATACAGACTTCAATGCGCATTTATTACTACAAGTACACGATGAGCTGATCTTTGAATTGCCTGAAAGCGAAGTTGAAGCGTTCAGTGCCTTTATCGAAGAAATTATGGATAATGCGATAGAACTTGAAGTTCCTTTACAAGTAGATACGAATTACGGACCTACTTGGTATGATGCAAAATAGAAAGAGGGTACAAGATTGCCGGAATTACCAGAAGTTGAACACGTAAAAAGAGGAATAGAGCCTTTTGTGGTGAATCAAACCATAGAAGATGTAGTATTCTCTGATAAAGTTATAACGGGAAAGAAAGAGAACAGAGATACAATTATTAAACAAATGGACTTATCCATGTTTAAAAATCGTACAAAGGGATATAAAATTACACGTGTAGAACGTAGAAGCAAATATATCCTTCTCTATCTGGAAAATGATAGCGACCGCAGAGTAATTGTCAGTCATTTAGGTATGACTGGCGGTTATTTTGTGGTGAATCATTTAGATGAGATTATTGTACCGAATTACAAAAAACACTGGCATGTCAATTTTAAGTTGAGTAGTGGCAAGCAATTGATCTTTTCAGATATCAGACGGTTCGGTGAAATCAGAAATGTAGATGACATTACGGCATATGCGTCATTTAAAGATATGGCACCTGAACCTTTTGATGAAAATGCGTTGGCACATTACCAACAACAGTTAAAATTGGGTAAATATAAGAATAAACCGATTAAACAGGTCATATTGGATCATAAAGTCATAGCAGGGTGCGGCAACATTTATGCTTGCGAAGCTTTATTTAATGCACGTATTCATCCTAAACGCACGGTACAATCTTTAAGTCAAAAAGAACAGCAGCGTGTGTTTGAAGCAGTCGTGGATGTTTTAGCATTAGGCATTGAACAAGGCGGTACAAGTATATCTGATTATCGCCACGCAGACGGAAAGACCGGCCATATGCAAGATTACTTGAATGTATATAAGAAAAAGGTATGTCCGGTATGTAATGGTCCGATTGAAACAGAAGTGATTGCAGGAAGAAACAGTCACTTTTGTCCAAACTGTCAAAAATAAATTGTGAACGAGGGAGATTTTAATATGCAAAAGGTAATAGGTCTAACTGGCGGAATCGGAACTGGAAAATCTACCGTTTCCGAGTTGTTAGCAGTACACGGCTTTAAAATTGTAGATGCTGATATTGCGGCGAGAGAAGCGGTAGAAAAAGGTTCTGAGGGTTTAGAACAAGTCCGCCGAACTTTCGGAGATGAAGCAATAGATGAAAATGGCGAAATGAATCGTAAATATGTGGGCGAAATTGTGTTTAACGATGACAAAAAGCGCGAAGAACTCAACAATATCATTCATCCGATTGTGAGAGAATTGATGGAAAAACAAAAAGAAGCATATCTGGAACAAGGCTATAATGTCATCATGGATATTCCGTTGTTATTTGAAAATAATTTGCAAGATACTGTAGATGAAACTTGGTTGGTATATGCTTCTGAGAGTATTCAAGTGGAACGTTTAATGGAACGTAATGATTTAACACAAGAGGAAGCTAAAGCACGTGTTTACAGTCAGATTTCAATAGACAAAAAACGCCGCATGGCTGATCATGTAATTGATAACCGCGGTACACTATTGGAATTAAAACAAAACCTAGAAGCATTGCTTGTACAAGAAGGCTATATTAAGAGCTCTGAAGAGGTTTAATTCAGTTTCAATAACAATGTAAATATGAAATCAAAAATTGCTTATCATTAATGATAAGTAATTTTTTTGTTAATTTTGATAAAACGCTTTCATTTTTACGTAAATATGCTATACTTATTCCATAAAGTATAACACATATAAAAATCGAGGGGTGCTTTTTATGACAACGAATATTGCAATTAATGGAATGGGACGCATTGGACGCATGGTTTTGCGTATTGCTTCTAAAAATGATGACTTAAATGTGGTAGCAATCAATGCGAGTTATCCTCCAGAAACAATTGCACATTTAGTAAAATACGATACAACACATGGAAAATATGACGGTGAAGTTGAACCGACAGAAAATGGTATTCGTATTGATGGTCATGATATTAAATTAGTTTCAGATCGTAATCCAGAAAATTTACCTTGGAAAGATTTAAATATTGACATTGTCATAGAAGCAACAGGAAAATTCAATCATGGCGACAAAGCAGATGCGCACATTAAAGCAGGTGCTAAAAAAGTATTATTAACAGGTCCTTCAAAAGGCGGCCATGTACAAATGGTTGTTAAAGGTGTAAACAACGAAGACTTAGATGTTGAAGAATACGACATCTTCAGTAATGCTTCTTGTACAACAAACTGTATCGGTCCAGTAGCTAAAGTATTAAACGACAGCTTCGGAATTGAAAATGGTTTAATGACAACTGTTCACGCGATTACAAACGACCAAAAGAATATTGATAATCCGCACAAAGATTTACGTCGTGCGCGTTCATGCAACGAAAGTATTATCCCAACTTCAACAGGTGCAGCAAAAGCATTGAAAGAAGTTTTACCTGAATTAGAAGGTAAATTGCATGGTATGGCATTACGTGTGCCGACTAAAAACGTTTCACTTGTTGACTTAGTTGTAGACTTAAAACAAGATGTTACAGCTGAAGAAGTTAACAAAGCATTTGAAGATGCTGATTTAGACGGTGTATTAGCAGTTTCAGACGAACCGTTAGTATCAGTAGACTTCAATACAAACCCTAACTCAGCAATCGTTGATTCAATGTCAACACTTGTTATGGATGACAAGAAAGTTAAAGTTATCGCTTGGTACGATAACGAGTGGGGTTATTCAAACCGTGTCGTTGATATTGCAGTTCAAATTGGTGAATTGTTAAAGACTAAAGAAACAGCAACAGCTTAATTGATACTGCTGTCATAAATTTTTGACCAGTTAATTGGAAGTAGGGCTCCAATTAACTGGTTTTTTCATGTCTTAGTTTCCTTTCTTTTGTGACAACAATTTTTATAGTATAATAGGCCTAATCAATAAAAGAGGTGAAAATGAATGAAATGCCCTAAATGTAATTCGACACATTCTCGTGTAATAGATTCCAGACATGCTGATGAAGCTAATGCCATTCGCAGACGCCGTGAATGTGAAAATTGCGGGACTCGTTTTACCACATTCGAACATATTGAAATGAGTCCATTAATCGTTGTGAAGAAAGATGGTACGCGTGAACAATTTTCACGTGATAAGATTTTAAATGGGCTAGTTCGTTCATGTGAAAAGAGACCAGTAGGCTATCAGCAACTTGAAGATATTACCAATAAAGTTGAGTGGCGCCTAAGAGATGAAGGTCAAGCAGAAGTTTCTTCAAGAGAAATAGGCGAACATGTGATGAACTTATTAATGCACGTAGATCAAGTATCTTACGTACGGTTTGCATCAGTTTATAAAGAATTTAAAGATGTCGATCAATTACTTGCGTCGATGCAAGGTATTTTGCAAGAAAAGAATAAACGGAGTGAATCATAATCATGATGCGTCAAAGCGATTTCGGTTTACGACCTCAAGATCCTTTTAAAGTATTGCAAGCTGAAAAACTATCTGAAGCACAATTAGAAGTGCTTAATCGCTTGTTTACGCCGCTAATCGGCACAACAGCTATCGGTGTATACCATTATCTGTCGCAGTTTGCGTCATATCCTGCTGAAAGCAATAAAACTCATTATGTGATTATGAGTGAACTGAAGATAAACTTAGGCGATTTCAGAGAAGAGATGAATCGTTTAGAAGCGATAGGGTTAGTTAAAACATTTGCCAAACATAACGAGCAATATTCACAGTTTGTCTATCAATTAATAGAACCTCCCACATCTAAGAAATTCTTTAATGATCCTATGTTGTCTGTCTATTTGTATAAAGAAGCAGGCGGTAAAAGATTCCATGAATTAAGACGCTATTTTGAAAGCACTCCCATTAATTTAGATGAGTATCATGAAGTGACGCGCAATTTTACAGATGTATTTAAAGTACCGAATCATGTATTTGAACAGATGGATACAACCAATTCAATTATGGAAACTCCGCGATATGAAGGAATGAACTTAGAGCGGATTCAGTTTGATTTCGAACTGCTGTATCAATTGCTGAGCAATCATTTTGTCAGTGCTGAAATTGTCGAAGAAAAATCTAAGCATCTTATTACACAATTAGCAGTATTATACGGCATTACACCTGAAGGTATGAAGAACTTGATTTTAAAATCGCTGACAAGTGCACAGAAAATTTCGTTTGAAGAGTTGCGTAAACAAGCGCGTGCCTATTATGCGATTGAGCATGAAAATCAACTGCCTTCATTAGAAGCTAAAGCAGATATGCCGAATGCTGCACCAGCAAAAGAAACTACGGTATCGCTGACAACAATGCCTAAAACAGACGAGGAGTTTGAAGCGTGGTATCAACTGTTAGATGAAACCAGTCCGGTAGATATGTTAACCAGCTGGTCGGATTCAGAACCGACACCAAGTCAAAAGTATTTAATTGAAGACTTGATTGTTCGTGAACAGCTGCCGTTTGGAGTGATAAATATCTTACTGCAATATGTAATGCTGAAAAATGATAGTCAGCTGCCTAAAACGTATATCTTAGAAATTGCTTCTAATTGGAAGAAAAAAGGTTTCAGTTCGGCAAAAGAAGCCTTTAAGCATGTCAAGTCGATGCAGCAATCGCAAAAAGAGAAAGCACAGCAGCCGCAAAATTACAAAAATCGCAGCAAGTTCAATGATTATAGAAAGCAAACGGTATCGAAAGAAATCACTCCGGATTGGCTGTTGAACAGACAGCATGAAAAACGCCGTAAAAAAGGCGAAAAACGAAAAGTAGATACACATGATGAACAATTCTTAAAAGATAGAGAAGCCTTTTTAAAACAATTAAATGAAACATGGAAGGAGGATGAATAAACATGAAACGATTCAGCAATATTATGCAGACATCACCGGATTTTCAAAAACGCTTTGAAAAGATAAAAAGGGATGTTGTCAATGACCCGGATGTCAAAAAATTTTTAGAAGCACATCAATCAGAGGTCACAAATCGTATGATTGAAGAAGATTTGAATATTTTGCAAGAGTATAAAGATCAGCAAAAACATTATGATGGTCATGAATTCAAAGATTGTCCTAATTTTGTAAAGGGGCATGTACCTGAACTTTATATTGAAAATGGCAGAATCAAAATCAAATACCTTCCATGTCCATGTAAAATCAAACATGATCAAGAGCAGAAAGAAGCACATTTGATTACGTCGCATCATATGCAGCGAGATACACTGGATGCGAAATTAAACGATATTTATATGGATAACCGTAATCGTTTGGATGTCGCAATGGCAGCCAAACGATTATGTGATGATATAGTGAAAGGCAAAAGGGTCAAAGGTTTATACTTATACGGCTCTTTCGGCACAGGCAAATCCTTTATATTAGGTGCAATTGCCAATCAGCTGAAATCTGAATTGATTCCGTCTACCATTGTTTACTTGCCGGAATTTATCCGTACATTAAAGAACGGTTTTAAAGATGGTTCTTTTGAGCGCAAACTGCAAGTGGTCAGAGAAGCTGAAATTTTAATGCTTGATGATATCGGTGCTGAAGAAGTTACACCGTGGGTGCGTGATGAAGTGATTGGACCGCTGCTGCATTACAGAATGGTTCAAGAATTACCGACATTCTTCAGTTCAAACTTTGATTTCAAAGCATTAGAACATCATCTTTCGATTACAAGAGATGGATCTGAGCAGACAAAAGCTGCACGAATTATGGAACGTATTAAATCGTTAGCGGAACCTTACGAATTAGTAGGAGAGAATTTACGTGACGATTGATATTTTTAGAAAATAGGTTATAATGGAATTAAATCTAAATCAACGTAAACATAAGAGGATATGACAATTTATTCCCTGCTATACAGAAAGCTGCTGGTGATGAGAATGCGGCTATCATAATAAAGTGTTACTCCCTTTTAGATATGATATTTGTAATGAATATCCGGCTCAAGACCGTTATCTTATGCAGAGATGAGAAACAGTTATATGGGAATGTTCCTGTTTCTTAAACTAGGGTGGTATCACGAGAACCTCGTCCCTTTACAGGGCGGGGTTCTTTTTATTTTTACGTGAGATTAAAATGGAGGCGTTTTTAAATGGATAAAATCAACATTACTTTTCCAGATGGAAATAGTACTGAATTCGACAAAGGTATTACAACTGAAGAGATCGCACAATCAATCAGTCCGGGATTAAGAAAGAAAGCAGTTGCCGGCAAAATCAATGGACAAATGGTAGATTTAACTCGTCCGCTAGAAGCAGACGGCACAATTGAAATTGTGACACCTGGCAGCGATGAAGCATTAGAAGTATTACGTCATTCAACAGCACATTTAATGGCACAAGCACTTAAACGTTTATACGGAGATGTTAAATTCGGTGTAGGTCCTGTCATTGAAGGCGGTTTCTATTATGACTTTGATACAGATGCTAAAATTTCTTCTGAAGATTTCCCTGAAATCGAAAAAACAATGAAACAAATCGTGAATGAAAATCATAAAATCGAACGCAAAGTAGTCAGCCGCGACGAAGCAAAAGCATTCTTCAGCGACGACCCTTACAAGCAAGAATTAATCGATGCGATTCCTGAAGATGAAAATGTGACACTTTATACACAAGGCGAATTCACTGACTTATGCCGCGGTGTACATGTGCCATCAACTTCTAAAATCAAAGAGTTCAAATTGCTTTCAACAGCTGGTGCATATTGGCGCGGCGACAGCAACAACAAAATGCTTCAACGTATTTACGGAACTGCATTCTTTGATAAAAAAGATTTAAAAGCACACTTGAAAATGCTGGAAGAACGTAAAGAACGCGATCACCGTAAAATCGGTAAAGAACTTGAATTGTTTATGAACAGCCAATTAGTAGGTGCAGGCTTGCCGTTATGGTTGCCGAACGGTGCAACTATCCGTCGTGAAATCGAACGTTATATTGTGGATAAAGAGGTCAGCTTAGGTTACGACCACGTTTATACACCAGTAATGGCGAACGTAGACTTATATAAAACATCAGGCCACTGGGATCACTATCAAGATGACATGTTCCCACCGATGAAATTGGATGAAACTGAAGAAATGGTTATGCGTCCGATGAACTGCCCGCATCATATGATGATTTATAAAAACAAACCGCATTCTTACAGAGAATTGCCGATTCGTTTAGCTGAATTAGGTACAATGCACCGATATGAAGCAAGTGGTGCTGTATCAGGCTTGCAGCGTGTCCGCGGTATGACTTTGAATGATGCGCATATCTTCGTACGCCCAGATCAAATCAAAGAAGAATTCAAACGCGTTGTACAATTAATCTTAGACGTGTATGACGACTTTGGTTTCGAAAACTACAGCTTCCGTTTAAGCTATCGCGATCCAGAAGATACTGAAAAATACTTCGATGACGATGAAATGTGGGATAAAGCAGAAGCAATGCTTAAAGAAGCAGTAGATGAAATGGGCTTGCCATATGAAGAAGCAATCGGCGAAGCGGCATTCTACGGTCCTAAATTAGATGTTCAAGTGAAAACAGCTATGGGTAAAGAAGAAACTTTATCAACTGCACAACTTGACTTCTTATTGCCAGAACGCTTTGATTTAGCTTATATCGGCAAAGACGGAGAAGAACACCGCCCAGTTGTTATTCACCGTGGTGTAGTATCAACTATGGAACGTTTCGTAGCATTCTTAACTGAAGAAACAAAAGGTGCATTCCCAACTTGGTTAGCACCAATGCAAGTTGAAATCATTCCTGTAAATGTTGATTTGCATTATGATTATGCACGTCAAATTCAAGATGAATTGAAATCTCAAGGTGTACGTGTTGAAATTGATGACCGTAATGAAAAAATGGGATACAAAATCCGTGAAGCACAAATGCATAAAATTCCTTATCAATTAGTAATCGGTGATAAAGAAATTGAAAATAATGAAGTCAACGTACGTCAATATGGTTCAAAAGAACAAGAAACAGTTGAAAAAGATGAATTCATTTGGAATTTAGTAGACGAAATCCGATTGAAAAAACAAAGACAAAATTAACTCCTTGATATTACAGAAGAATTAATGTATATTACAATGTAGTTGAATAAATATTAAAAAAAGTGTTAGAGGTTGCATCTTTGAAGAGTTGCTTATCAGAAGCTTTATCGGAGCGTATGTTGAATAAGTTAAAGGCAAAGATGCCGAAATTTACAATAGCCGTAACTATTGTATTTTGGGACAGTTTCCTAATAGGAGCTGTACTGTCACATAATGTGATGTGCTACCGTATATTATAAAGTTCTAATGATGGTCGCATATCAAGCAAGATAGCGGCCATCATTTTTATATTCATGCAAGCCTCTATACTAAAGAAAGGAATCGATTATGAACAATCAATCTAATCAGGATGCAGGCATCCAAAGAGGTCTGAAAGACCGACATATTTCCATGATTGCAATCGGCGGATGTATCGGAACAGGTTTATTCGTAACATCAGGCGGCGCAATTCATGATGCTGGGCCTTTAGGAGCGCTTTTAGCGTATGCTGTTATTGGTATTATGGTTTTCTTCCTAATGACTTCATTAGGTGAGATGGCAACGTATTTACCTGTTTCTGGTTCATTCAGTACGTATGCCACTCGATTTGTAGATCCGTCATTAGGCTTTGCTTTAGGATGGAACTATTGGTTTAACTGGGTTATCACTGTCGCAGCAGACGTAACCATTGCTGCACAAGTAATTCAGTATTGGGACCCGATGAAAAGTATTCCAGCTTGGGCATGGAGTGTATTATTCCTTATCATTATCTTCGCACTGAACTCATTGTCAGTTCGTGTCTATGGTGAAAGTGAATATTGGTTTGCATTAATTAAAGTTGTAACAGTAATTGTCTTTATCGCAATCGGGCTGCTTACAATTGTCGGAATTATGGGCGGAAAATTCATTGGATTTGAAACCTTTACTTCAGGCGACGGTCCAATCCTAGGCGGTAATTTAGGCGGAAGCTTATTATCTATCTTAGGTGTATTCTTAATTGCTGGTTTCTCATTCCAAGGAACTGAGCTGATCGGTATTACAGCAGGGGAATCTGAAAACCCTGAACGTGCCGTACCAAAAGCAATTAAACAAGTATTCTGGAGAATTTTATTATTCTATATTTTAGCAATCTTTGTTATCGGTATGATTATCCCTTATACTCATCCAGCATTGATGGGCGGGGAAGATAACATTGCGACATCTCCGTTTACATTAGTGTTTAAAAATGCCGGTTTAGCATTCGCGGCTTCATTCATGAACGCAGTTATCCTAACTTCTGTATTATCTGCCGGCAACTCAGGTATGTATGCATCAACACGTATGCTGTACTCTATGAGTAAAGATAAACTTGCTGCACCAGTATTCGGCAAAACATCTAAACAAGGTGTGCCGTTCATCGCATTAGTTGCAACAGGTGTAGTTACAGTTGCTATTTTCTTATTACAAAAATTAAGCGGCGGCGCTTATGAATATATTGTTGCTGCGAGCGGTATGACTGGATTTATTGCTTGGGTTGGTATTGCAATCAGCCATTATCGTTTCAGACGTGCATTCACTGCACAGCATCATCATAAATATGAATTAAAATATAAAGCAAAATGGTTCCCATTCGGACCTATCTTTGCAGGTATCTTATGTGTGATTGTTATTATCGGACAAGATGTCGACTTCATTAAAACAGGCGACTTTGATCCAAACAGATTCTTAATCACATATATGGGTATCCCAGTATTCTTAGCTTTCTTCTTGTATCATAAAATCAGATACAAAACGAAAAAAATTCCATTGAAAGAGGTAGATTTACGTCAAGACGTGGATATGAGCCAATTTAAATAAAGTTTCAAATTTTAATTGACTTTATCTCTTAATGTTGATATGATTGTATACGTTGAATACGAAACGAACCAAGTAGAAGCTTCCCGCTTCTCACCTGTAGCGACGCTTAAGGCTGTTGGCAGGTCCAAAACAACGTTGCAATAAGACAACGTTGACTTTATGGAAAAGAGCGGGCACTTCTGTGTCCGCTCTTTTTACTTGGGATATTTCGTAAATATAACGGAGGTGTTAACCATAGCAAAGGATCAAACGCAAGTTAACGAAAGAATTCGTGCAAGAGAAATTCGTGTCATTGGTCAAGACGGTGAACAAATCGGTGTTAAACAAAAACGTGAAGCATTAGAAATGGCGGATCGTGTAGGTTTAGATTTAGTCGTAGTCGCGCCTAATGCTAAACCTCCTGTTGCTCGTATTATGGATTACGGTAAATACAAATTCGAACAACAGAAAAAAGAAAAAGAAATGAAGAAAAAACAAAAAGTTATCAACGTTAAAGAAATTCGTTTAAGTCCAACAATTGAGGAACATGACTTCCAAACTAAGTTGAAACAAGGACGCAAATTCTTAACTAAAGGCGATAAATGTAAAGTTTCAATTCGTTTCAGAGGACGTGCTATTACGCATAAGGAAATTGGTCAACGTGTATTAGAGAAATTTGCAGGCGAATGCAAAGACATCGCTACAGTTGAACAAAAGCCTAAAATGGAAGGCCGTCAAATGTTTATCATGCTAGCACCACTAGCAGAAAAATAATTTTTAAAGATATTATAGGAGGAATTTCATTATGCCAAAAATGAAAACACACCGCGGAGCAGCTAAACGTGTTAAAAGAACTGCTACAGGTAAATTAAAACGTTCAAGAGCTTTCACATCTCACTTATTCGCAAACAAAAGCACTAAGCAAAAACGTAAATTACGTAAAGCAAGCTTAGTATCACCAAGTGATATGAAACGTGTAAAACAATTATTAGCTTACAAAAAATAATTGACTAGAATCAAAACGCTTAACCAGTTCTGCTTTAGCTTTGATGAAAAGATTGCAGACTGAACCAAATTAAAATAATCAAGTTATAGATATAACCAAGGAGGAATTCAATATGCCACGTGTTAAAGGTGGAACAGTAACAAGAGCACGTCGTAAAAAAGTAATCAAATTAGCTAAAGGTTACTTCGGCGCAAAACGTACTTTATATAAAACAGCTAAACAACAAGTAATGAAATCAGGTCAATACGCTTTCCGTGACCGTCGTCAAAGAAAACGCGACTTCCGTAAATTATGGATCACTCGTATCAATGCGGCTGCACGCAACCACGGTTTAAGCTACTCTAAATTAATGAACGGCTTAAAACAAGCTGACATCGATATCAACCGTAAAATGCTTTCTGAAATCGCAATTTCAGACGACAAAGCTTTCGGTGAATTAGTAGAAAAAGCTAAAGCAGCTTTAAAATAATCAACTTACAATACTCAATCATTGGTAATCTTTATACTGATGATTGAGTTTTTTATTAGAAGCAGCTTTACTCAGATTTCTAATCTTTGATAAAATAGCAACGAGTACATATGTAAATAGTAAAGGAGAAAACCATGTCAAAATTTGATGAGAAAATCATTGTAGTACCAAGAGATATTGTGTTTAATCATGAAAAAAATGCTTTCAACGGCTTTTTACCGCAAAATGATCCAACTGGAGAAGCTATTTTTGAAACGTTAGATAAATATGAAGTAAAACGCCGCGGAGATATGGAAGAAGATCCTGCGTACAAACAACTTATCTCATATTGCTTGCTAGAAAATGAAAAAGGCGAAACGCTCGTATATGAACGTTTATCCGGCGGCGGCGAAGACCGCTTGCATGGTCAATCTTCTATCGGTGTAGGCGGACATATGAATGATGTAATGGACGCACAAACAATTAATGAAGTATTGCGTGTGAATGCACAACGAGAATTAGAAGAAGAAGTCGGTTTAAGTACAAGCAAAACACAAAATATGGAATATATCGGTTTCATTAATGATGATACGAATGAAGTGGGCGAAGTACATTTAGGAATCGTCTTTAAAATCAGAGTGGATTCTGAAAATGTAGAAGCAAAAGAAACAGATACACTTAAAATCAAATGGGTGAATCAAGGCAGAATCGAAGATTATGATGATTTTGAAACTTGGAGTGCGCTCATCTTAAAAGCATTGAATTAGAAGCGGGTGTTAACATGTCTGATGTAATTCCATTCCCTCAAAACAAAGCAAAACTGACGAAAGATATTAAATCGCATTTTGAACATGAAAATTACGATGAGATGTACGATGCATTTATGAAATTCGAAAAAAGTTTTGAATTAGATACTGAATTAGCTTTATTAAAATGTGAGATGCTTCTAAGAATGGAGCAATATTTGGAATTGAGAGAAGAAGCAATCATCCTATTGAAACAAGGTTTTGATGCCTACAATCGCTTAATGGTCTATTATATGACCAGCTTGCATGGGTTAGGACAGTACTATGAATGTGTGGAAGTCTTTAATCAGATTATAGATCAAGTGAATGATCATGATATCCGCATGCAGCTGTTTCCGATTAAAGAAGATGCCCAAATGCAGCTGAATGAAAACAAAAAGCATTATATCAGCAGGATGAAACAATTTACAGAATTGCAAGTCGATCAGCAGTTGTATTTATTGTTCGATATGATGCATGAAGGACAGTATGGTTTTTCAGATACGTTCGCAGAAATCATCAACCAAACAACATTACATGCACACGTTCAAACCATTATTTTGGAATACTTGAAAAAAGCACAATACCAACATCATGTGAGGTTCATTAAGAATAAAACAGAGTTCGATGTCGTACCTAAAGACTTGCCCGGCTTAGAGTATGCGCCTTTTACACAAAAGGTGATTCCTGAAGTAATGCAGCGGTTTGAGGATGCTTTCGGAGATCAAATGAGACCGGAAATTTCTCAGATGCTGCAAGGCTTTGCGATTGGGATTTATCCGCTTGAAATTGAAACATATGCGCCAATTGACGAGTGGATTACGACCTTCTTCAATTATATACAGTCAATGTTGAATCTGTCTGTATCTGATGAATTGAAGATGAATGATGAGGTCCTTAAATGGATTCATTTGATTGAACAGAATATCACAAAATGATTAGGGTATTATGATAGTATTACAACAATTAAGAGAAAAGATTAAATTGCAGCAGCAACTCGCAATACACTAATCACAAGGTTTGTAACCGTATTGTACGTATGCTATAATGAAAAAGTTGAAAAATTAAAATTACGATTATCATGGAGGTTTTTATATCATGACAGCAACATGGGAAAAAAAGGAAGGTAACCAAGGCGTTTTAGAAGTTACTGTTCCTGCTAAAAAAGTAGATCAAGCAATTGATCAAGCATTCAAGAAAGTAGTTAAACAAGTAAATATTCCTGGTTTCCGTAAAGGGAAAGTACCTCGCCAAATCTTTGAACAACGTTTTGGTGTAGAAGCACTTTACCAAGATGCAGTTGATCTTTTATTACCAGAAGCTTACGGTGAAGCTATCGAAGAAACAGGTATCAAACCAGTTGATCAACCTGAAATCGAAGTTACACAAATCGAAAAAGGCAAAGACTTGACTTTCAACGCTACTGTAACTGTAGAACCAGAAGTTAAACTTGGAGACTACAAAGGTCTTGAAGTTGAAAAGCAAAATGCTGAATTAACAGACGAAGAATTACAAGAACAAATTGATCACAGCTTAGGTCACTTAGCTGAAATGGTAATCAAAGAAGAGGGTGCAGTTGAAGAAGGCGATACTGTAAACTTAGACTTCGATGGTTATGTTGACGGGGAACAATTCGAAGGCGGACAAGCTGAAGGCTACGATTTAGAAATCGGTTCAGGTATGTTCATTCCTGGATTTGAAGAACAATTAGTAGGCTTGAATACTGGCGACGAAAAAGACGTTAAAGTTACATTCCCTGAAGAATACCACGCTGAAGAATTAGCGGGTAAAGAAGCGACTTTCAAAGTTAAAATCAACGAAGTAAAATACAAAAACGTTCCTGAATTAGACGATGAAATCGCTAATGAATTAGATTCAGATGCGGATAACGTTGAAGAATACAAACAAAATCTTCGCAAACGTCTTGAAGAAGAGAAAAAAGTCAACGCTGAAAACGTTGAAAAAGAAGAAGCAATCAACAAAGCTGTTGAAAACGCTGAAGTAGATATTCCTGAAGCAATGATCAACACTGAATTAAACCGTATGATGCAAGAATTCGAACAACGTATTCAACAATCAGGTTTAAACTTAGAAACTTACTTCCAAATCTCAGGTCAAGATGAGTCTCAATTAAGAGAACAAATGAAAGACGATGCTGAAGCACGTGTTAAAACAAACTTAACATTAACTGCAATCGCAAATGCTGAAGACATCGAAGCATCTGATGAAGATATCGATAAAGAATTAGAAGCAATGAGCGAACAATTCGGCATCTCAGCTGAAGATATCAAGAAAACATTAGGCAACACTGACTTAATCAAAGGTGATGTACGTGTTAAAAAAGTTATCGACTTATTAGTGGATAATGCTAAATTTGTTGAAGCTTCTGAAGATAAAAAAGAAGAAAAAGAAGACAAATAATCAATTCATTTCCAATTGAATAAATGAATGGGTAGAGGGTGAAGTTGCATTTCTAATGTGTCAATCAGCTTGAGAGATTCAAGGTGTTTGAGTTGCAGAATGTAGTTTCATCCTCTACAGTGATTTGTAATCGTAATTATTTCGTTTTAGTAAACCCTATGCTATATTGTTTGTAAGCAACATTGTTGCATAAACTTTACAAAATGATATATTCGATATACAAGTTCAATAAAGTAAAAATCTCATCATAGATATAATCAATACAATCATCAATAATTCTTAACCTGATTTAAGGAACTGTAATGATTGGTTTAAAAGTAACGATAAAGTCTATAAACAAATTCATTGCATAGTTTAAAGTCTTTGCGTATAGTCTTTATGGAATAGAGGTGTAAATAATAAATGTTTAAATTCAATGAAGATGAAGAAAAATTGAAGTGTTCTTTCTGTGGTAAGGACCAAGATCAAGTTAAGAAACTTGTGGCAGGCAGCGGTGTCTACATTTGTAACGAATGTATCGAATTATGTTCTGAAATCGTAGAAGAAGAACTTGCCCAAAATGCTACAGAAGAATTTACAGATTTACCAACTCCGAAAGAAATTATGGATCAACTAAATAACTATGTCGTTGGTCAAGAGAAAGCGAAAAAATCATTATCAGTGGCGGTATACAACCATTACAAACGTATCCAACAATTAGGGCCTAAAGATGATGAAGTAGAATTACAAAAAAGTAACGTCGCTTTAATCGGACCAACTGGTAGCGGTAAAACATTACTTGCACAAACATTAGCGAAAACGTTGAACGTGCCATTTGCGATTGCAGATGCGACAAGTTTAACTGAAGCTGGTTATGTAGGTGAAGACGTAGAAAATATCTTACTACGTTTAATCCAAGCAGCTGATTTCGATATCGATAAAGCTGAAAAAGGTATTATTTACGTGGATGAAATCGATAAGATTGCACGTAAATCTGAAAATACTTCAATTACTCGTGATGTTTCTGGTGAAGGTGTACAACAAGCATTGCTTAAAATCTTAGAAGGTACAACTGCTAGTGTACCGCCGCAAGGTGGACGTAAGCATCCTAACCAAGAATTCATCCAAATCGACACGACTAATATCTTATTCATCCTAGGCGGTGCCTTTGACGGAATCGATGATGTTATCAAACGCCGTTTAGGTGAAAAAGTGATTGGATTCGCTAGTAATGAAGCTGCAAAATATGATGAAAGTGCATTGCTAGAACACATCCGTCCTGAGGACTTGCAATCTTACGGATTGATTCCTGAATTTATCGGACGTATTCCAATCGTAGCGAACTTAGAAACATTAGATATTTCAGCATTGAAAAATATCTTAACACAACCTAAGAACGCTTTAGTAAAACAATACAAGAAAATGCTTGAGCTTGATCATGTAGAACTTGAATTTACAGAAGAAGCCTTATCAGCAATTGCTGAAAAAGCAATCGAACGTAAAACAGGTGCACGTGGTTTACGCTCAATTATCGAAGAATCATTAATTGAAATCATGTATGATATCCCATCTACTGAAGAAGTAGCAAAAGTGGTTATCACTGAAAATACAATTAATAACGAGTCTACGCCTGAATTATATGACGAAGACGGTAATGAAGTTAACTTAGAAAAAACTTCTGCATAATCGTATTGCATATTGCATTCTCAGCACTGATTAGGTGCTGAGAATGCTTTTTTTATACTTTTCTTTCGAAAACGGTGCACTTTCGAATTTGTTATCTGATATAATGAAACGCGAATCAATCTATAATGGATAGAAAAGAGGTCGAAAATGGATATCAACCCGAATAATATAGAACTATTGATCAGTGCAGTAAAACCTGAACAGTATCCAGAATCAGGGCTGGATGAGGTTGCTTTAAGCGGACGCTCTAATGTAGGGAAGTCCACATTTATCAATAGTATGATTGGCCGTAAAAATATGGCCAGAACATCACAGCAACCTGGTAAAACACAAACACTTAACTTTTATGATATCGATAACCAATTAATCTTTGTCGATGTGCCTGGATACGGCTATGCGAAAGTCAGCAAAAAACAAAGAGAGCAATTCGGTAAAATGATTGAAAAGTACATTACTCAGCGTGAACAGCTGAAGCTTGTGATTCAATTAATCGATATCAGACATGCGCCGACAGAAGATGACGTGTTAATGTATGATTTCTTAAAGTACTATGATTTGCCTGTTTTAATCATTGCGACAAAGCAAGATAAAATTTCTAAAGGTAAAATTCAAAAACATCTTAAAGTAATCAGAGAAAAATTAGAGATGGAAAGTGAAGATACGATTATCAGTTACTCTTCCATTAACAATAAAAACCAGCAAGTCATTTGGAATGCGATAGAGCAATATTTATAATTGTTCTAATGTAGCAGTCAAAAGTGTCATGAAAGTGCAATCACAATCTATGTATACAAAAAGCGCAGCAAGCGTTATAGCACTTGTGTCTAAAATATGAATGGATTTTACATTGATTCTTAAATTTGACGAATTTTTGACTGAACAAATGCTAGATTAGAATATTTCTAAATAAACCGGCTTGATGACTTTAAGGTTATAATTTGTGTGTTATAATGTAGGTATTGTCAATAGTATGGAGGGCGTTATAAATGCATATAATTGCGATAAGCATCAACCATCGTACCGCTGATGTAGCACTGAGAGAAAAAGTTGCTTTCAAAGCTGATGCCATACATGAATCGCATATTGATTTGTTTGAAACAAAATCAATATTAGAAAATGTAATATTGTCTACGTGCAACCGCACAGAAGTATACGCTGTTGCGGATCAAATTCACACAGGCCGTTATTACATTCAGCGCTTCTTAGCTCGTAAATTCGGTTTGGAAGTAGATGAAATCAAGGCAATGTCAGAAGCGTTGGTTGGAGACGAAGCTGTAGAACACTTATTTAATGTAACATCTGGATTAGACTCGATTGTGTTAGGGGAAACACAAATCTTAGGTCAAATGAGAGATGCGTTCTTTACAGCACAAGAAGTAGGTACAACAGGTACGATATTTAATCATTTATTCAAACAAGCAATCACATTCGCTAAACGTGCACACAACGAAACAGATATCGCAGATAATGCGGTAAGTGTGTCTTATGCGGCCGTTGAACTTGCTAAAAAAGTATTCGGCAACTTGAAATCACAGCATGCGGTGATTATCGGTGCAGGCGAAATGAGCGAATTGTCATTGTTAAATCTGTTAGGTTCTGGAATTGAGAAAGTTACAGTTGTTAACAGAACTGCTGAACGCGCACGCGATTTAGCAGATAAGCATCAAGTAGATTATGCACAATTAGACGAACTAGAATCATTATTAGTCAATGCTGATATTGTAATCAGTTCAACAAGTGCATCAGAATATATTATTACTCAAAGCATGATGGAAACTGTTACACGTCAACGCAAACAAGAACCGATGGTATTAATTGATATCGCAGTGCCGAGAGATATTGATCCAGCTATTGAGTCAGACATGAATGTGTTCAGTTACGATATCGATGATCTTAAAGGTTTAGTAGATGCTAACTTGCGTGAAAGAGAAGCAGCAGCAGCACAAATTGCTGATCAAATTCCGCAAGAAATTGCTTCACACAATGATTGGGTGAACATGCTGGGCGTTGTTCCAGTTATCAGAGCATTACGTGAAAAAGCAATGAATATCCAGCAAGAAACAATGGATAGTATTGATCGTAAATTACCTGATTTAAGCGAACGTGAACGCAAAGTAATCTCAAAACATACTAAGAGTATCATTAACCAAATGCTGAAAGATCCGATTAAACAAGCGAAAGAATTGAGTAATGATAAAAATAGCAGTGAAAAATTAGAGCTGTTCCAAAACATCTTTGATATTGAGGCTGAAAGCGAGTATGAAAAGAGCGTCGCTAAGAAAGAACGCAAACTCTCAGCACGACAAATCTTAGGTTTTGAATAAGCAGCCATAGTATGGTGATAATATGCAAGATATGTTTTTCGTGCGTTTCCATGAAGTAACTTTGCTGATTTATTTACTCAGTATTTCTTGCTATTTTTATGATTTTTTTAAAAAGAATCATAAAATTAGAACGTTAGGGTTTTACACACTAGGGATTGTTTGGGTATTGCAAACAATCTCTTTGTCTTTATATATCAATATGGCAAAAGCAGTTCCGTTAGGATCGGTTTTTGATGTGTTTTATTTTTTAAACTGGCTGATTTTATCATTTTCTATTGTAATCAGTGTAGTAAAGCACTTGGAGTTTTCTATATTTTTGTTCAATGCCATAGGGTTTATTGTAATGGCGATTCACACATTCAGACCGAATGAAACGTTTATTCAAAAAGCAGAATTTAACGTAAACCATGAGCTTTTGATTATTCATGTCTCATTGGCTATTATCAGTTATGCTTTCTTTTCATTAGCGTTTGTGAATGCAGCTTTATATGTATTGCAGTATCGCAACCTTAAACAAAAGCATTTTGACCAAAAATATTTTAGAATAGGCAGTGTAAACACCTTAGAAAAGATGACTTTCTATTCGACTATCATTGGTTTTACTTTGCTGGTCATTGGTGTCATCCTTGGAGCACAATGGGGTTTTCAGACAATAGGCTATAATATCTTATTGGACCCTAAAGTGATATCTTCAATTATAGTAATGGTGTGCTATGTGATATATATTCTTATTCGCACTAAGAAATGGGTAAGCCCTATTAATCAAGTGTTGTTTAATATGCTGATTTATATGTTCAGTATGTTTAACTTAATATTCGTTTCGCATTTCCCGAACTTTTTTGGGTAATGACAACCTTTAAGCAGAGGAGGAAGTTGACGTGCGCAAGCTTGTCGTTGGTTCAAGAAGAAGTAAGCTCGCATTGACGCAAAGCCGTCAATTTATTGAAAAGTTAAAAGAGGTACAACCAGATTTAGATATTGAAATAAAGGAAATTGTCACAAAAGGTGACCAAATCGTGGATAGACAATTATCTAAAGTAGGCGGAAAAGGTTTGTTCGTCAAAGAAATTCAACAAGCTTTATTCGACCATGAAATTGATTTTGCCATCCACTCTTTAAAGGATGTACCAAGTGAGTTGCCGGAAGGATTAACACTCGGCTGTGTTCCTGACAGAGAAATTCCTTTTGATGCATTTATTTCAAAAAATCATGTACAGCTCCAAGATTTGCCGGACGGCAGTATTGTAGGAACAAGTTCATTAAGACGCGGAGCACAAATATTAGCAAAATATCCTAATTTAGAAATCAAATGGATCCGAGGCAATATAGATACGCGTTTGCATAAACTAGAAACAGAAGACTATGATGCGATTATATTAGCAGCTGCAGGATTACGCAGAATGGGATGGTCCGACGATATCGTAACGCAATATCTTGAACAAGATATGCTGATTCCAGCTATCGGCCAAGGCGCATTAGGTATTGAGTGCCGCAGCGATGATGAAGAATTATTGGAATTATTGACGAAAGTGCACAATCAAAGTGTAGCTGAATGTGTAACGGCAGAGCGTACATTCTTAAAAGAAATGAACGGCAGCTGCCAAGTGCCGATCGGCGGTTATGCGACAGTCGGCGATAATGGTCAGCTTTCATTCACTGGTTTGATAATGTCTCCAGACGGCAAACAACGCTTTGAACATTCTGTGACAGGCCAAAATCCAGTGGAATTAGGCAAAGAAGTCAGCGATGTTTTGAAAAAACAAGGCGCTGATAAAATTATTGAAGCATTAAATGAGGAAAAGTAGTCTATAATACGGAGATGAATTCTTATGCCATCATCAGTCATAATGACACAAACGAGTTCCATTCATGATACAAGCAATGATTTGATTCATTTGCCATTCATACAAATCCAACCATTGTCATTTGATGAAAGCTTACTCACTCATCACTATCATTGGATTATCTTTTCATCAAAGAATGCAGTTCGGTATTTTTTACCTTATTTAGATCAAGTAAAGTATGATAAAGTTGCGGTAATTGGTGAAAAAACCCGACTTTTTTGCGGTTTGCATGATATTTTTGTCGACTTTTGTCCTGACGATTACTCTCAAGAAGGCTTTTTAGCAGCGTTCTCTTTCAATCAAGATGAAACTATTTTTATCCCAAGCAGTGCTGCTGCTCGTCCTTTGCTGGAAAACAAGCTTGCACAACGAGGCGCCAAAGTGACTAAAGTCGACTTATATCGACCGGTTCAGCATAAAGCTAACATTGAAAAAGCAATTCAATTATTACGTATACATCAGGCAGAAGGCATTGCATTTGCCAGTTCTTCTTCTGCGGATAATTTTTTTAATACTTTGAAGCAAAAGCATTTGAAATTATCATTTTCATGTTATGCCATCGGCCAACCTACTTATGACACGATTCATAAGTACGGATACGATGCATATATCGCAAAAATACAAACAATCGACGGTTTAATCAATACAATTAAAGAAAGTAGGAATCATAAATGAGTTTTGACAGACACAGAAGATTACGTGTAAATGAATCTATGCGTAGTCTTGTAAGAGAAAATCACGTAAGAAAAGAAGATTTGATTTATCCTATCTTTGTAGTGGAAAGAGATGACGTTAAAGAAGAAATTCCTTCCATGCCTGGTATTTATCAAATCAGCTTAAATCGATTAGATGAAGAGCTAAAAGAAGCGTATGATTTAGGAATACGAGCAGTGATGTTCTTTGGTGTCCCAAACGAAAAAGATGCGGTTGGAACAGGTGCTTATGCACATGAAGGTATCATTCAAAAAGCAACACGCAAATCTAAACAGCTTTATCCAGATATGCTTGTATTAGCAGATACTTGCTTATGCGAATACACTGATCACGGCCATTGCGGTTTAATCGATGATCATACACATGACGTTGATAACGATAAAACATTGCCATTATTGGTTAAAACAGCTGTATCGCAAGTTGAAGCAGGGGCTGACATTATCGCACCAAGCAACATGATGGATGGTTTCGTTGCTGAAATCCGTAAAGGTTTAGATGATGCAGGTTACTACAATATTCCAATCATGAGTTATGGTATTAAATATGCATCTAGTTTCTACGGTCCTTTCCGTGATGCAGCAGAATCAACACCATCATTCGGTGACAGAAAAACGTATCAAATGGATCCTTCAAACAGAAGAGAAGCTTTGCTTGAATTAGAAAGTGACTTAAAAGAAGGTGCTGACATGATGATTGTCAAACCAGCACTTAGTTTCTTAGATATCATCAGAGATGTTAGAGAAAGAACGAATGTTCCAGTTATTGCTTATAATGTCAGCGGTGAATACAGCATGACAAAAGCAGCAGCACTTCAAGGTTGGATTGATGAAGAAAAAATCGTAATGGAACAAATGATTTCTATGAAACGTGCAGGCGCAGATATGATTATTACGTATTTCTCAAAAGATATTTGCCGTTACTTAGATAATAAGGAGGACGAATAAATGGGTTACGAAAAATCGATTGAAGCATATAAGAAAGCAGAACAATTAATGCCTGGCGGTGTCAACAGTCCAGTACGTGCATTTAAATCTGTTGATATGCCAGCTATCTTTATGGATCATGGGAAAGGCTCTAAGATCTATGACATTGATGGTAATGAGTATATAGACTATGTATTAAGCTGGGGGCCTTTAATCCTTGGACATGAAAACAAGCAAGTAATCGACAGTTTGCATAAAGCGGTTGATAAAGGTACAAGTTTCGGTGCTTCAACACTTGAAGAAATCAAATTGGCTGAGCTTGTGATTGACCGTGTACCTTCAATCGAAAAAGTAAGAATGGTGTCTTCTGGTACAGAAGCAACACAAGATACAATTCGATTAGCAAGAGGTTACACTGGCAGAGATAAAATCGTTAAATTTGAAGGTTGTTACCACGGACACAGTGATTCGCTGCTTATCAAAGCAGGATCAGGTGTCGCAACTTTAGGTTTGCCTGATTCTCCTGGTGTACCTGAAGGCACAGCTAAAAGCACAATTACAGTGCCATACAATGATTTAGATGCGATAAAACAAGCATTTGAAATGTATGGAGACGATATTGCAGGTGTGATTGTTGAACCAGTAGCTGGTAATATGGGTGTAGTTCCGCCAGTTGAAGGCTTCTTGCAAGGCTTAAGAGATATCACAAATGAATATGGTTCATTGCTTATCTTTGACGAAGTCATGACTGGATTCAGAGTCGGTTACAACTGTGCACAAGGCTACTTCGATGTGATGCCAGATTTAACTTGCTTAGGTAAAGTTATCGGCGGCGGTTTACCTGTAGGTGCTTTCGGCGGTAAAGCAGAGATTATGGATAAAATTGCACCGGTAGGTTCTATTTATCAAGCTGGTACATTATCAGGCAACCCATTAGCAATGACAAGCGGTTATGAAACATTAAGCCAATTAACACCAGAAAGCTACGATTACTTCAACGAACTTGGCGATATTTTAGAAGAAGGATTGAAAAAAGTAGCAGCAAAACACAATGTACCTATGACGGTTAACCGTGCGGGTTCTATGATTGGTTACTTCCTTAATGAAGGACCAGTGACAAACTTTAAACAAGCTAATGCCAGCGACTTGAAACTCTTCTCAGAAATGTATCGTGAAATGGCGAAAGAAGGCGTCTTCTTACCACCATCTCAATTCGAAGGTACATTCTTGTCTACAGCACATACTAAAGAAGATATTGAAAAAACAATCGAAGCATTCGATAAAGCATTTGAAAGAGTCGCAAAATAATTATTAGATTAAGTAAATAAACTGATTCAGAGAGTGAAATGTCTGCAAAGATATTTCACTCTCTTTTTCATCATTTCAGTATGAAAAACGCTATGAAAACGGCTCCAAATCAATTCCTAACGTTTTCGTATCAAGCGTGTTATGATAAATATAATGGATAAGAAGTGGGATAAAGGTAGTGATAAAATATGAATAAAAAATTGCGTAATAATATTATTGTATTATTGATGGCAATTGTTATCAGTCTGATCTTATCAGCAATGCATATCATGCTACCATTTATGTTTGGTCCCATAATTGCGAGTATCATATGCATACGCTTGTTTAAAATGGAAATTGAATGGCCATTTTGGATAAGTCAAATAGGTTTGATTTTGTTAGGGGTACAAATCGGATCTACCTTTACACGTACTGTAGTGAATGACATTACAAATAATTGGTTCTCAATTATTTTAGTGACTGTGCTGCTATTGGTTATGGCAATCTTAATTGCTTATTTCTTCAAAAAGATAGCGAAAGTTAATAATGAAACGGCACTATTAAGTGTCATTCCAGGGGCTTTGAGCCAAATGCTGATTATGGCTGAAGAAGACAAACGTGCTAATATTTTAGTGGTGAGTTTAACACAAACTTCGAGAATTATTTTCGTTGTGATTTTGATTCCGATGTTATCTTACTTTATGTCCAGCGGAAGCGAAGATGTTCATGCCAGCAAGCTCATGAAACTCAAACCTTTGAGTGAAGTATTAAATATATGGCAAGTATTGTTTATTATTTTGGCTATCGCTGTAGTGTACTTTATCATGGGTAAAATCAATTTCCCGACAAGACAATTATTAGCGCCAATTGTTGTTTTAATCGCATGGAACATGTTGACTAATGCGACATTTACTTTAGATAACTATATGATTGCGGCAGCGCAAATTGCTTATATGATTCGAATCGGTATTCAAATTTCTAAATTGCTGAATGACTTGAAAGGCCGCGTCGCAGTCGCAATTATCATTCAGAATGTGCTTTTAATTCTACTTGCGGCTGTGATGGTTTACGTTGTTTCGATTTTTAACCATATGCCGTTAAATGACTTATTCTTAGGTGCTGCACCAGGCGGTATGAGTCAAATTGTTCTGGTTGCTATGGAAACACACGCTGATGTAGCGATTATATCGAGTTTCCATATCTTTAGAATTTTCTTCATATTATTCTTGGTTGCACCAATAATTAAGTATTTCTTAAGCTATACAGGACGTAAATTGAATAAGTAAGTACACAAAGAAAACCGCCATTTCGGCGGTTTTTTTAATGTATTAATGCGTTTGTCCTAATGCAATATTTTCGTCGCGATTATCCGGTGACAAGGCTTCAATTGCGGCTGTAAGTCCTTTAACAATCGTGCCGAGTGCCATAGAAGGGGTATTAGGTTTAGAGACAACTTGCTCTGGAATAAACGGTACATGAATAAATCCGAATTGAATATAAGGGAAGGTTGTCGCATGCAAATAGCCTAATTGATATAAAATATGATTACATACAAAGGTACCTGCAGTATTCGATAATGAAGCCGGAACGTCTGCATCTTTAATGGCTTGTGTTATACGTTTGACCGGCATGTTAGAAAAGTAGGCGGGTGCACCGTCTTCTTGAATGGTCTTATCAATGGGTTGATTGCCTTCATTATCAGCAATTCTTGCATCATCGATATTAATGCCGATTCGTTCAGGTGTAAGTTCAAAACGGCCTCCGGCTTGTCCAACAGTAAGTACTGCATCATAATGTTCAATCTTGAGCTGTTGTTTAATGACGTCTAATGATTTATGGAATACAGTCGGAATTTCTAATTTTGTAATAGTATGTTCGCCTATAGTGTCAGGTAATAATTTAACAGCTTCAAGCGCTGGATTTGTTTCTTCTTTACCAAATGGATCAAATGCAGTTACAAGTATATTCATATTATCGTCTCCTTTATATTAAAATGCCCAAAAGTACATTAAAGCAATATGGACTATAATTAAGATAAATGCTACGGGAATTTGTGCTTTAATCACACTGAATTCGCTTTTCATTTCAAGTAAAGCAACGGGTAGTGTATTGAAGTTTGCGGCCATAGGTGTTAATAAAGTACCGCAAAAACCGCCAGTCATTGCAAGTGCACCTGCTATTGCAGGGTCCGCACCTTGTGCAATCACAAAAGGAATACCGATACTCGCTGTAATGACGGTGAAAGCTGCGAAAGCATTACCCATCAGCATGGTAAACAGCACCATGCCTATAATATAAGCAGCAGCTCCGATAAGGTGATTGCCTTCAGGCAAGAAACCGGAAATACTATTTGAAATCACTTTGCCTACGCCGCTGACAGTAAATAAGACACCTAATGCGGCTAAGAATTGGGGTAAAATACCGACAGTTCCGACTTGTTGTGTCAGACGGTCGCTGTCATATAATATATATTGGACTTTTGGTTTAATTACTATGTAGGCAGCAATTAAGCCTACGATTGAAGCGATACCTAAACCTATAGCACCGCCTAAAGGTGTCCAATTTGAGATGATCACCGCAACAACAGCTAAGACAACTGCCGGCCAAAAGAGTTTGTTTCCATAACGTTTTGCGCCTGTTTCGCCTTGATTTTCTGTGACATCTACAATATTTTTGATTGCGACTTGTTTAAGGAGTGTCAATACACCCATTAACAAGATAATAGCGCCGTTTACAACGTTCGGCAGATAAGGGCCGAAAATAAATGTAATCGCAAGCAGCGTCCAAAATAGAGCAGTTCCTATGCGTTTTGTTTTTTCTTTATCTTTTAATACACGATAAGCGGTATAAAGTAATTGAATACCGATTAAAATATAAAAGCATTCAAGGATGGTATCAAGTGTGTGTTGACTCATGACTGATCCTCCTTGTGCTGATATTTTCTAGCCAAGTATCGATCAAGCATAATGTTCTTAATGGCCACAATGATTAAAGTGATGATTGCTATCGGTACAGAAGCAATGGCAAGATTGACTGCGTTGACTTTAATATCTAAAGAATTAAAAGTACCGACCATTAGTAGGACACCAGCAGCGCCCACAAAAAGGTTCTGCCCAAAGAAATTTCCGTAATTTTCCATGGCAGATGCTTCTGCTTTTATTTTTTCGACATCTTTTTCATCTATTTGTTCAGGTTTGAGGCGATATTTCGTTGCGAGTGCACCTTGTACCATAGGATTAATCAACGGACGTACAAATTGAGGGTGTCCGCCGATACGTATTGAAGCTAAACCTGCCAATTCACGTATCAGCAAATACAGTGATAATAACCTCCCGCTGGTCATGGATTTGATTTTCCCTATCAATACTGTGGATTGTTTCTTAAGTCCGAAACGTTCAATCAAACCCACCATAGGCAAAGTTAATAGGAAAAGGGAAACCAAGCGGTTATCGATAAATGCTTTGCCGAGTACATCTAATATTTCAAAGAAATGCATACCAGACACAAGTCCAGTCACGATAGCTGCAGCTAATATGACTGCTATCGTATCAAATTTTAATAGGAATCCGATAATAATTACCAAGATACCTATTAATTTCAACCATTCCATACAATTCCTCCTTCAAAAAAATAATATAAATGTCATTTTAGCATAAATTAGAAGGAATTTTTAGATAATTTCAAATATTATAAATAAAAGTAAGAACAAAAATTGTTCCTACTTTTGAGATGGTTTAAATGGACAGCCGATTAAATGCGCATCATATAAACCTGCAGCTTCTAAAAAAGAAAACATAGTTACAGGACCCATAAACTTAAATCCGTATTGTTTTAAAGCTTTCGACATCTTTTTTGCTCTTTCATCAACTGTAATACGGTCTTTAGGTGTTTTGTATTTTAAATCGATAGGGTGATAATCAACAAAGGACCAAAGAAAATCACTGAAGCTGCCGTGTTCTTTTTCAATTGCTATATAACCTTTTGCTTGGCTGACTATCGCTTCTAATTTTTTTCTGTAATGGACAATGTTTGGAAATTCCATCAGTGCATCGATATCTTTTTCTGTCATTTGTGCTATTTTATATGGATCGAATTGATAAAAAGCTTCTCGGTAGGCAGAACGTTTCTTTAATATCGTCAGCCATGATAAACCTGCATGCTGCGATTCTAATGCCATTAATTCAAAAAGCTTTCGGCTATCATATAAAGGTTGTCCCCATTCTTTGTCATGATATTCAATATAAAGGGGATCAGTTGTCCCAAAGGCACATTCATTCACAAAATTTCACTCCATCCGCATTGACTTATTTTAGAGTTCTATTATACTATAAATTAGTAGTGAATATAGAAATCGGGAAGAGTAAGCAGTTTTTAATTTCAAAGAGAGTGTATGGTCGCTGAAAATACATAATTATTGCTGTCGAAGGTAGCCCGCTTAGTTCTTTAACTGAACTGATAGTAAGTTAAAGCGTGTTTGAGCGTTAATCATTATTAAGTGCAATATAGATGAACTATGTTGAATTTAGGTGGTACCACGGAACATCCGTCCTATGTTTAGGAACGGGTGTTTTTATTTTTAAGGAGGCGTTTGTCCTATGGAAATGAAACCAAAATACAATCCGAATGAGGTTGAAGCTGGACGCTATCAACAATGGGTAGAAAAAGGCTACTTCAAACCTAGCGGAGACCAATCAAAAGAAACATACACTATTGTTATCCCACCTCCGAATGTAACAGGTAAATTACATTTAGGCCATGCTTGGGATACAACTTTGCAAGATATTTTAACAAGAATGAAACGTATGCAAGGCTACGATACTTTGTACTTGCCTGGTATGGACCATGCAGGGATTGCGACACAAGCAAAAGTAGAAGCTAAATTACATGAACAAGGCATTTCAAGACATGATTTAGGCCGCGAAAAATTCCTTGAAGAAGTTTGGAGCTGGAAAGAAGAATATGCTTCATTCATTCGTCAGCAATGGGCGAAATTAGGTCTTGGTCTGGATTATGACAGAGAGCGTTTTACTTTAGATGAAGGATTAAGCAAAGCGGTAAGAAAAGTCTTTGTTGATATGTATAAAAAAGGCTTGATTTATCGCGGAGAACGTATCATCAACTGGGATCCGGTTGCTAAAACAGCAATTTCTGATATCGAAGTAATCCATGAAGATACAGCTGGTAAATTCTATCACTTCAAATATCCATATGCAGATGGAGAAGGCTATATTGAAATTGCGACAACACGACCAGAAACAATGCTTGGCGATACAGCTATCGTAGTCAATCCGAATGATGAACGCTATAAAGATGTTATCGGCAGAAAAGTTATCTTGCCGATTGTCGGTCGCGAATTACCGATTTTGGCAGACGAGTATGTTGATGTTGAATTTGGTAGCGGTGCGATGAAAGTTACGCCTGCACATGACCCTAATGACTTTGAATTAGGCAAACGTCATAACTTAGAATCAATCATCGTTATGGATGAATCTGGAAAAATGAATGATAAAGCAGGCAAATACGAAGGCATGGACCGCTTCGAATGCCGCGAACAATTAGTCAAAGATTTAGAAGCTGAAGACTTAGTTATCAAAATCGAAGACCATACGCATTCAGTCGGCCACTCTGAAAGAAGCGGCGCGATTGTCGAACCTTATTTATCTACACAATGGTTCGTTAATATGGATCCGCTTGCTAAAAAAGCATTAGACAATCAAAAGACAGATAACCGTATTAACTTTGTACCGGACCGCTTTGAACATACATTCAATCAATGGATGGAAAACATCCGCGACTGGACAATTTCTCGTCAATTATGGTGGGGTCATCAAATCCCAGCTTGGTACCATAATGAAACAGGAGAAATTTATGTAGGCGAAGAAGCACCGGCTGACAGTGAAAACTGGACACAAGACGAAGACGTTTTAGATACTTGGTTCTCAAGTGCTTTATGGCCATTCTCTACTTTAGGCTGGCCGGATACAGAAGCAGAAGATTTCCAACGCTATTATCCTACTAATGCATTAGTTACAGGATATGACATCATCTTCTTCTGGGTTGCACGTATGATTTTCCAAGGTCTTGAGTTTACAGAAACTCGTCCATTCAACGATGTATTGCTTCATGGTTTAGTACGTGCTGAAGATGGGCGCAAAATGAGTAAATCATTAGGCAACGGTGTAGATCCTATGGATGTTATTGATCAATACGGCGCTGACAGCTTGAGATATTTCTTAGCAACAGGTTCATCACCTGGTCATGATTTGCGTTATTCTACAGAAAAAGTAGAAGCGGTTTGGAACTTCATCAATAAAATCTGGAATGCTGCGCGCTTCAGCTTAATGAACATCGGTGAAGACTTCAAATTTGAAGATATCGATTTATCTAAGAATTTATCACTTGCTGATAAATGGATTTTAACGCGTCTAAATGAAACTGTGAAAACAGTAACAGATTTAAGCGATAAATATGAGTTCGGCGAAGTCGGCCGTGCTTTATACAACTTCATTTGGGATGAGTTCTGCGACTGGTATATTGAAATGAGTAAAATTCCGATAAACGGTGAAGACGAAGATCAAAAACAAGCAACACGTTCAGTATTGAGCTATGTATTAGATCGTACAATGCGTATGCTTCACCCGTATATGCCGTTTGTTACAGAAGAAATTTGGCAAAACTTGCCGCATGAAGGCGAAACAATTGTGACAAGTGCATGGCCGAAAGTTCAATCAGAATTCATGTTTGAGGAAAGTAAACAAACAATGCAATATGTGGTAGAAATTATCAAAGCTGTACGTCAAGCACGTTCAGAAGTTAATACACCATTATCTAAAGCAATTCCTATCTATATTAAAACGAAAAGCGAAGCCATCACTGAAATGTTAGAAGAAAACAAACACTACATTGATCGTTTCGGACACCCAAGCGAACTTGTGATTGCGACAGATATCGAAACACCAGATAAAGCAATGACATCTGTTGTAGGTGCAGGTGAAGTGATTTTACCACTTGAAGGTTTAATTGATATGGACAAAGAAATTGCACGTCTTGAAAAAGAATTAGATAAATGGCAAAGCGAACTTGACCGCGTAGATAAAAAATTATCTAACGAAAACTTTGTTAATAAAGCACCAGAAAAAATTATTAACGAAGAACGTGCGAAAAAAGAAGATTATCAAGAAAAATACGATAGCGTTAAAGCTAGAATCGAACAATTAAAAGCATAGGAGTCCTGATTATGAATTACCTAGACAGCTTATATTGGATACATGAAAGAAATAAGTTTGGTATCAAGCCTGGTACTAAACGTATGGAATGGATGCTCGAACGTCTAGGGCATCCTGAACAAAATATAAAAGGTATCCATGTCGGCGGAACAAACGGCAAAGGTTCAACAGTTGCTTACTTGCGTGCTGCGCTTGTCGAAAATGGTTATGACGTCGGTACATTTACATCGCCTTATATTGAAACCTTTAATGAAAGAATCAGTTTAAACGGCGAACCTGTAAGCAATGAAACCATTGTTGAACTTGTGACTCGCGTCAAGCCGGTGAGCGAAGCGTTAGAAGAAGAAACTGAATATGGTACAGCTACAGAATTTGAAATCATTACGACAATGATGTTCTTATATTTCGGTGCGTTGCACCCAGTGGATTTTGTGATAGTAGAAGCGGGTCTTGGAATTAAAAATGACTCTACCAATGTATTTTCACCGATTATGACGCTATTGACGAGTATCGGATTAGATCATACAGATCTGCTTGGTCCAACATATTTAGATATCGCCAAAGACAAAGGCGACATCGTGAAGCCGAAAACACCATTTATTTATGCAGTGAAAAATGAAGAAGCATTGAAATATCTCGGCACATACGCTGAAAAGCAGCAAGCACCTGCCTATGAGTTGGATAAAGATATTTCTGTTGTGTCTCAAGAAGATGAGTTCACGTACCGCTTCAAGGACTATGAACTCGAAAACATTGCATTGCATATGCTGGGAGAGCATCAAAAAGAAAATGCGGCACTTGCAATTACTGCTTTGATTATTTTGTTTGAAGAAGGACAAATTCATTTAGACTTTAATAAAATGATTAAAGCGATGGAAAATGTCAGCTGGACTGGACGAATCGAACAAGTGAAAGCAGAGCCGCTCATGATTATTGACGGAGCGCATAACAATGAAAGTATCGATGCGTTAGTAGATACAATTAAAAACTATTATCATAAAGATAAAGTAGATATCTTGTTCTCTGCAGTCAGCGGCAAACCGATTCATCATATGCTTGAGGATTTAAGCGAGATTGCAAATCAAGTGTATATCACTGATTTTGATTTCTATCGAGCGAAACCAAAAGAAGAGATTGCAGAAGAAGCGGAAAACTTTAATCCTATTCTTATCGATGATTGCAATACGTTCATTGAAAGTTATGATGGTGATACATTAGTTATCACAGGCAGTCTATATTTCATCAGTGAAGTTAAAGCAAAAGTTGATTTCGAAAAATAAATAGTTATTAATAGCCTTCCTTTTCAGTCTCATGCAGAGATTGTGCAGGAAGGCTTTTTTATATAGAAGGGTAAAAAGCGTTTTTTTGAACTTAAAACGGTACATAATTATCATATTTGATTTTAAAATAATTATATTTGTTAAATCATAAACAGGGGCGTATAATAAGATATTATTTCAGAAAGTGGGTGAAGCACCTGACGCTTCTTTTATCATCATTAATATGTCTTATTTTAGAAAGCTTCTTATTTCAATTGTGTCATGTAAGACAATTAAGTTTCAGGTATTTTAAACAGCGCTCTCAATGCGAACATTGCAGGCAGCCGATTCAATGGTATGATTTGATTCCAGTTGCAAGTTTCCTTTTATTAAGGGGGAGATGCAGGTATTGCCATGCACAGTTATCCATCCTTTATTTAGCAGGTGAGATCTTGGCATGTATGCCTGTATTGCTGTTAAGTTATCATGTTGTCCTGTTGCCTCAAGATTTGTTTACAGCGCTTTATTTATTATTGATTGCGGCTGCATTATATGACATTCAAACACAAACTATTCCTCTGCATTATCTCCTTATCACTTTCATTACCGCACTCACGCTTGCACCTCAGATTTATGTTTTCAACTTTTTTATTGTAGGCTTGCTGCATTTGTTGTTCTTTGTATCGTGTTATGCAATAGGGTATGGTGATATCTTCCTATTCTCTGTCATCAGCCTTATAGTTCCGTATCTCTTTTTCCTTTTTTTATTCTGCATCACATTTATTATTGGCGGTTGTATTATTTTAATATACTTGTTGGGTAAGAAACGTATCCTTCACATACCGTTAATTCCTTTTATATTTCTTTCTTTTGTATCAACCTCTGTCTTGTACGCAGACCTTTTATATTTTTTCAACTTTAACTGATAGGAGCATGAAAATTGAACATTAAACAATTACCAGATTGTGATAAACCCAGAGAAAAGCTGGTGACGAAAGGTGCAGACAAGTTGTCTGAATCAGAATTGCTGGCAATATTAATTAATACAGGCACTAAAGGAAAGTCTAGTGTGGAACTTGCTCAGGACTTACTGCATTTAACGACGAACCTCAAAGATTTGAAGCTGTTGTCATTAGACGATATGACACAAGTTAAAGGGATTGGTTTGTATAAAGCGGTGATTTTAAAAGCTGCCTTTGAATTAGGAGAACGCATGAATGCGCCGGATCAAAAAGAGAAAGTGAAAATCAATTCACCGCAAGATGCGGCGGACTATTTTATGTCTAGGATGATGCATTTAAAGCATGAGCAGTTCGAAGTTTTATTTTTGAATTCGAAAAATATAGTTATTCGTCATGAAGTGATATTTGTAGGGACATTGAATTCGTCTGTTGTTCATCCAAGGGAAGTATTTAAAGCTGCAATTAAATGGTCGAGCAATGCGATTATTGTCGTACATAATCATCCTTCTGGGGATGTTACGCCTTCTAAAGAAGATATACGAACAACACAACGTTTGCAGGAGTGCGGCAGAGTACTTGGAATAGAAGTGCTCGATCATATCATTATTGGAGATGCTAAGTATTTGAGTATGGTGGAAAAGGGATATTTTGATGCATAATAAAACCCGACTATACTTGTTGTGTATAATCGGGGAGATTATCTATTTCGCTTAAAAGAGATGCAGCTGGAAGTAATCATTCAACCAAACAACGCCTTGATAAGCGAGATAAACTACTAATGCTAATATCGCTAATTTTATAATAAAACGCAATAATGAAATGCCCACTCTAAAGAGCAGTCCAATAAGCAGTACTATTAATATTATTGTTAAAATTGACATGGTCGCCACTCCTTTAATTACATTTTAACCGAAACTATCAGACGATGCATCAGTCCTGGGATAGACATTTGAAGTCATTCTCTAGTCTGATGCAAACATTTATATTTTCGGCTAAAATAAAGACAATAATAATGAGGCGGTGTGAGCATGCGTTTTCTCTTCAACATTATAAAAAATATCATCGCTGTTGTATGTATTATTGTTATCGTATTTTTTGCATTGAAATACGCACCGTTCTTAAAGGAACAAGAGTGGAATCCTATCAGCAACAAAACGACGTATTCCTCTTATCATGGAGGTAACGTACCTGTTGAAGACTTCAAACCAGGTCAGCGTTACGTTGTTGAAAAGAACGATTTATTAAATAACATGCCTGCAAGTCAGACTAAAAATATCTTCGGCATGCTGGACAAACAAGAATTTATGGACGTCAGCGGAATCAGCAGAATGGGATATAATGATAAATATTTAATCGGACAGCGCGGGAATCAATTTATTATGTATCGCTTCGGTTCGAAAGAAATACGAATCTATGCGACTGAAATCGAATTGCAGCAGGATTTGAGAGCGATGCAGCAAAATATACAGATGCAGCCGGTTTCGGCTTTTAAGTAAAAGCACTTCAACAGTTAAGAATCTTGAAAATATACCTGTCTTGCGTTAACCTTGTGTTGAATCATTAAAAAGAGAGGTTTGGTGTTTGCAATGAGTAAACAAGCGAATGGTAAGAAAGCTGACGAACAATCAAAAGCACAAAAACTATTCGAACAGTGGAGAAAAGAAGAAACACTGTATAAAGAAGACGAGAAAGACAACAACAGCCAGAAGAAATGATTCACGTTAGGAATGCAGGGATTAACATTAAAAGCTGATTTTTGAAATAATAATAGAGTAAAAAACACTTTGGAGTATCAGCAAATTGATTTGAATTTGTTGATGCTCTTTTATTTTGTAAAGTGAGTTATAAAATAGGGGGTTCGTACTTTATATAACGAACAGAGTAATATAAAATAAAATGAGATATGAAAAATTGAGTTAATAGAGGTGTTCAGGTTGTCCAAGTTTTTTAAAAATAACAAACTGATTGTTATTTTCTGTTCCCTGATTCTATTTATATCATTAATAGGGTTATCGATCAGATCACATCACCAGTCTCCGGTGGAACAATATGTCGGTGATACTGTTTCAGTTCCGCAACGCGTACTATCTTACCCATTACATATGGTGACTGGTTCAATCAGCGGCTTATTCGATGGGAAATCATCTGAGAAAGATAAAAATAAAATTAAGCAATTGGAAGCGGAAAACGAACGTTTAAAAGCAGAAAACAAAGATTTCCGCAAAGAGCTTGATATTAAAGACATATCCAAATACGAACCTTTGAGTGCTACGGTAATTGCCAGAAATCCAGATCAATGGATGAATAAAGCGATTATCGACAAAGGTAAAAAAGCGGGTGTCAAACAAAACCAAGCAGTGATTACGACGAAAGGTTTAGTCGGCAGAGTTTCGAAAGTCAATCAGTTTTCATCTCAAGTCGATTTGCTTTCTACATCATCAAGAAATGGTAAATTAGCAGTCAATATTCAACATAATTCAAACAAAGTTTTCGGTCTTATCAATCACTACGATACTAAAACAAATGAATTAGTGATCAGCGATATAGACAACAAAGACAAAATTGCCAAAGGCGATAAAGTCGTAACAAGCGGACTTGCTGAACAATTGCCGAGCAACTTATATATTGGAGAAGTTACAAAAGTCGAAAACGATCAATACGGTCTTTCTAAAGAAGTGAGAGTGAAAACAGCGGCTGATTTAAGTGATTTAGGTCATGTCTATGTCGCACAACGCGATCCTCAAACACTTCCTGACGAAAGCGGTGATGAATAATGCGTGCATTTTGTTATTTTTTGATAGGGGCGGTATTGTTTTATCTTGATGCGCTCATCGCATTAGTCATCCCGATGCAGATTTCCGGTAAGAGTATTATCTTTGTACCGCATCTTCTTTTGATGTACTTGCTGATGATTACAATATATAAGAAGCCAAGCATTGCAGTGGTACTTGCAATTATTTTCGGGTTAACAACTGATTTGTATTACGGTACGATTTATGGTCTGAACACTTTTGGTTATTTATTATTCGTGATTTTAATGGACTTTTTCTTTAAAGTTTATTATCGCGATCATACAATGATTTTCTTGGGTGTTTGGATATTCACAATCATTTTTGAAATCTATCAAGTTATTATATATGGACTCCTTGGGTTGATTCGATTTAATTTAGGCGAGTTTATTTTATTCAGGATGCTGCCTACTGCTTTCATCAATTTATTACTGTTAATTATTATTTTCAGCTTGATTAGAAAAATCGTAAAAAAATTAGATTTGTCAATTGACAGGAAAGCATAAGGATGGTAAGCTTTAGCAGTTGAGTAGTTTATAGCTACATACAACCGCTCAAATATAGGTTTAAGAATACCATGTGTATCACCTATATATGGCGTGACTTATTTTATAGGAGGTGCAAAGTATGTTTGCTATTATCGAAACAGGCGGTAAACAAATTAAAGTAGAAGAAGGTCAAGAAATCTACGTTGAAAAATTAGACGTAAATGAAGGTGACGCTTTCACTTTTGACAAAGTTTTATTTGTAGGCGGAGACTCAGTTAAAGTTGGTGCTCCAACAGTAGAAGGTGCTACTGTAACAGCTACAGTAAACAAACAAGGTCGCGGTAAGAAAATCACTGTATTTACTTACAAACGTCGTAAAGACTATAAACGTAAAAAAGGCCATCGTCAACCATACACTAAATTAACAATCGACAAAATCAACGCTTAATCATGATAAATATAGACGTTTCGTTTAACGATGAAGGTCAAGTTACAGATGTCATCATGGATGGTCATGCTGAACATGGCGAGTATGGTCATGATATTGTCTGTGCTGGAGCTTCAGCTGTCTTATTTGGAAGTGTAAATGCCATTCTTGGATTAACATCTGAAAGACCCGATATTGATTACGACGATGATGGAGGTTATTTCCACATCCGAAGTGTAAACGTAAACGATGATCAAGCGCAATTAATTTTGCAAGCAATGCTCGTTTCGCTTCAAACTATTGAAGACGAATACCAAGATAATATAAAATTAAATTATAAGTGAGGTGTATCCAGATGTTAAAATTAAACTTACAATTCTTCGCATCGAAAAAAGGGGTAAGTTCTACTAAAAACGGACGTGACTCTGAATCTAAACGTCTTGGCGCTAAACGTGCTGACGGACAATTCGTAACAGGCGGTTCTATTTTATTCCGTCAACGCGGAACTAAAATTTACGCTGGTGAAAATGTAGGTCGCGGCGGCGATGACACATTATTCGCTAAAATTGACGGCGTTGTTAAATTCGAACGCAAAGGCCGTAACAAAAAACAAGTTTCAGTTTACGCTGCAGCTGAGTAATTTTGTTGACGCAACACCAGAAGTTTAACTTCTGGTGTTTTATTTTTGTCTTTATTTCTCTGGGTACATAAATAATGATATAATATTCTAGATATTGCATTAGAAAACATATAAAAAAGAGGTGAGAAACATGTTTGTCGATCAAGTGAAAATACTATTAAAAGCTGGTGACGGCGGTAACGGCATTACAGCATACAGAAGAGAGAAATATGTTCCATTCGGAGGACCAGCAGGCGGCGATGGCGGTCGCGGTGCATCAGTGATATTCGAAGTAGATGAAGGATTAAGAACATTGCTTGACTTCAGATACCAACGCCAATTCAAAGCGAAACGCGGTGAAGGCGGTCAAGGCAGCAACATGCACGGCAGAAATGCGGAGGATTTAGTACTTAAAGTACCGCCAGGCACTATTATCAAAGAAGTTGAAACAGGCGAAGTTCTAGCGGATTTAGTTGAAAACGGCCAACGTGCAGTCATTGCCAAAGGCGGCCGCGGCGGACGAGGCAACTCTCGTTTTGCGACACCAAGAAACCCTGCGCCTGATTTCAGTGAAAACGGCGAACCAGGCGAAGAAATTGAAGTTACATTAGAATTGAAATTATTAGCGGATGTAGGACTTGTCGGTTTCCCAAGTGTCGGTAAATCTACATTGCTTTCTACAGTGTCAAAAGCTAAGCCTAAAATCGGTGCTTACCATTTTACTACTATCAAACCTAATTTAGGTGTGGTTTCAACACCGGATGGCAGAAGCTTTGTTATGGCAGACTTGCCAGGATTAATCGAAGGGGCTTCTGAAGGTGTCGGTTTAGGCCATCAATTCTTGCGACATGTCGAAAGAACAAAAGTTATTGTACATGTTATCGATATGAGCGGTTCTGAAGGCAGAGACCCGTTAGAAGACTATGAAACGATTAATAACGAATTGAAATCTTATGGTCAGCGATTAGAAGATCGTCCGCAGATTGTTGTTGCGAACAAAATGGATTTGCCTGATTCAGAAGATAATTTAGAATTATTCAAAGCATCTGTCGGCAAAGATATTGAAATCATTCCAGTTTCAGCATACACACGCGACAATATCGATCAATTGCTCTATGCGGTAGCTGATAAATTAGAAGAGTACAAAGATGTAGACTTCTCTAAAGAAGATGATGAAGCATTAGGTGTAAACCGTGTACTTTATAAACACACACCATCACAAGATACATTTACGATCACGCGTGATGATGATGCGGCTTATGTTGTCAGCGGCAAAGCAATTGAAAGAATGTTCAAGATGACTGACTTTAACAGTGATCCTGCAGTCAGACGCTTTGCACGTCAAATGCGTTCAATGGGTATTGATGATGCATTACGAGAACGCGGAGCGAAAAATGGAGATATCGTCAGAATTTTAGGCGGAGAATTTGAATTCGTTGAATAGAGGTGTCTAAGTGAACGATAAACAAGTTAAGAAGTTCTATCTGATACGAGAAGATGTACTGCCTGAATCTGTGATCAAAACATTGCAGATTAAAGACGCTTTAAAGGAAAATCCGCACTTATCCATTTACGAAGCAGTGAAAAAGTTCGGTTTATCCCGCAGTGCGTTTTATAAGTACAAAGATACTATTTTCCCCATTGATGAAAAGATGGAGGAAAGCAAAGAGTTTACGATTATTCTTTATGTGCATGACAAGGTAGGTATGCTTGCGCAAGTTCTCAATACGATATCTCAAATTCAAATGTCGATATTAACGATTCATCAAAGTATTCCTATGGAAGATAAAGCAACCATTACACTATCTTTGAATTCAGCTGGCAGTCAGGCCTCAATGGAAGATGTGATTTATGCGTTGAGAAATATAGAAAATGTATATAAAGTAGAAATTATAAGTATGTCCATGTAAGGAAGTGACGGCATGTATGCATATATAAAAGGGCAATTGACGCAGCTTTTTCCAACACATGTTGTGGTTGAAACGAATGGCGTCGGTTATGAGATTCAAACACCGAACTCTTATCGTTTTCAATCATCTTATCAAAAGGAAGTTGTCATTTATACTTCCTTAGTAGTAAGAGAAGATGCGCAATTACTTTACGGATTTGTTTCTGAAGAAGAAAAAGAAATGTTCTTAAGTCTGAATAAAGTAACGGGTATCGGTCCTAAATCAGCTTTAGCAATTTTAGCTGCCAGTACCCCGAACGAAGTTAAAATCGGAATTGAAAATGAAAACGAAGCGTATTTAACGGAGTTTCCGGGCATCGGTAAAAAGACAGCCAGACAAATTATTTTAGACTTGAAAGGCAAAGTTAAAATTACCGAAGAAAGCGCAAGTACTTTATTAACGCAGCCCGACAGCAATGTGTCTGGCAATGACCCTGTTGTTGAAGAAGCATTGCTTGCTTTAGATGCCTTAGGCTATTCTAAACGTGAATTGAATAAAGTTGAAAAGAAACTCAATGCAGAACATTTCGAGTCTGTAGACGATGCAGTCAAAGCAGGTTTGAAACTGCTTATTTCATAAATTTGTAATAAGGAGGGGACAAAATGGATGACAGAATGGTAGATCAGTCCGTGCATGATGATGAATATTCATTTGAATTATCATTAAGACCGCATTTACTAAGACAATATATTGGCCAAGCTTCAATTAAAGCCAATTTAGAAGTTTTTATCAAAGCAGCTAAAATGCGTGAAGAGCCATTAGACCATGTCTTATTATTCGGTCCCCCTGGACTCGGTAAAACGACACTGTCTAATATTATTGCGAATGAAATGGGTGTCAATATCAGAACAGTAACCGGTCCTGCAATTGAACGCCCAGGCGACTTAGCAGCCATACTCAATGGCTTGCAGCCGGGCGATGTCTTATTTATTGATGAAATCCATCGCTTGAGCAGTGTAGTAGAAGAAGTGCTTTATCCTGCAATGGAGGACTTTTATTTAGATATTGTTATCGGAAAAGGCGAAGAAGCGAGAAGTATCCGCATTGATTTGCCTCCGTTTACACTGGTTGGAGCCACTACGAGAGCCGGCAGTTTAACTGGTCCGCTGCGCGATCGCTTTGGTGTCCATCTGCGTTTAGAGTTTTATAAAGAAAATGAACTCAAAGATATTATTAAAAGAACAGCAGATGTCTTGGATACTGAAATCGATGATGAAAGTGCAGTTGAACTTGCTAAACGCAGCCGCGGTACACCGCGTATTGCGAATCGATTATTAAAACGTGTCCGTGATTTCCAACAAGTAAATGAAGATGACAAAATTTATATTGAAACGACAAAACGTGCTTTACAGCTCTTGCAGGTAGATGATTATGGTTTAGATTATATTGACCATAAAATGATGCGTTGTATTATAAACCAATATAACGGCGGACCTGTCGGTTTAGACACTATTGCAGTTTCAATCGGAGAAGAACGTATTACTATTGAAGATGTCTATGAACCTTTCTTGATTCAAAAAGGGTTTTTAGAACGTACGCCTAGAGGCAGAAAAGCAACACCCCTAGCTTACGAACACTTTGGTACAGAACATGGAAAGAGGGACGATTTTGAATATTGAAGAATTTGATTACCATTTGCCAGAATCATTGATTGCACAAACGCCTTTAAAAAACAGAGATACTAGTCGTTTGTTAGTGCTGCATAAAACGAATGGCGAAATTGAACATCGTCACTTTAAAGATATTTTAGAATATATCAACCCAGGCGACACATTGGTATTAAATGATACGAAAGTGATGCCTGCACGTTTATTCGGAATAAAAGAAGATACAAAAGCAAAAGTTGAAATGCTGATGCTGACACAAATAGAAGGCGATGATTGGGAAGTATTGCTGAAACCTGCCAAGCGTATTAAAGTTGGACAAAAATTATCATTCGGCGAAGGCAAAATCATTGCTGAATGTATAAAAGAATTAGAACAAGGCGGACGCATCATGCGTTTATCGTATGAAGGTATTTTGCAAGAACGTTTGGATGAGCTTGGAGAAATGCCTTTGCCGCCATACATCAAAGAGCGCTTAGATGATCCTGATCGCTATCAAACAGTGTATGCAAAAGCAGCGGGTTCTGCAGCTGCACCAACAGCAGGTCTGCATTTTACAGACGCATTATTAGAACAGCTGAAAGAAAAACAAGTGAACCTTGCTTTTGTAACGCTACATGTCGGATTAGGCACTTTTAGGCCTGTCAGTGTGGAAAACATCGACGATCACAAAATGCATAGCGAGTACTATCAAATGTCGCAAGCAACAGCGGATTTATTGAATGAAACTAAGGCACAAGGAAAACGAATTATCTCTGTGGGTACAACTTCGACAAGAACACTTGAAACGATACGCAGAGACCATGACCAATTCGTAGCAAAAAGCGGTTGGACAGATATATTTATTTATCCAGGCTTTGAATTCAAAGCTATTGATGGTTTAATTACGAATTTCCATTTGCCTAAATCAACACTTGTCATGCTGGTTTCCGCATTCAGTTCAAAACAATACATTTTAAATGCATATCAAACAGCTGTTGAGATGAAATATCGTTTCTTCAGTTTCGGCGATGCAATGTTAATTATTTAAGGGAGTCGTGAAAAAGTTATGCCTGCAGTAACTTATGAACATATTAAAACATGTAAACAATCCGGTGCGAGGTTAGGAATTGTGCATACACCGCATGGTTCTTTCGAAACACCGATGTTTATGCCAGTTGGAACAAAAGCCACAGTAAAAACAATGAGTCCAGAAGACTTGCGTGCGATCAACGCAGAAATCATCTTAGGAAACACATACCATTTATGGCTTCAGCCGGGCAGTGAAATTATCAAACGCGCTGGCGGCCTGCATAAATTTATGAACTGGGATGGTCCGATTCTTACAGATTCAGGCGGATTCCAAGTCTTCAGTTTAAGCAATCTGCGTAAAATCACAGAAGAAGGCGTACACTTCAGACATCATAAAAATGGTTCTAAACTCTTTTTAAGTCCAGAAAAATCAATGGAAATTCAAAATGATTTAGGATCAGATATTATGATGGCTTTTGATGAATGTCCTCCGATGCCGGCAGAATACGAATATGTTAAAGATTCTATCGAACGTACAACAAGATGGGCTGCACGATGCAAAGCAGCGCATCAGCGTACTGAGGATCAAGCATTATTCGGTATTATCCAAGGCGGAGAATATAAAGACTTGCGTCAGCAAAGTGCTGAAGAATTAGTCAAACTTGATTTTCCAGGTTACGCTATCGGCGGATTATCTGTAGGTGAGCCTAAACCAGTCATGTATGATATGGTTGAACATACAGAACAATTTATGCCGAAAGATAAACCGCGCTATTTAATGGGTGTAGGTTCTCCTGATGCATTAATTGAATGCAGTATCAGAGGTATGGACATGTTTGATTGTGTCTTGCCTACACGTATTGCCAGAAATGGTACATGTATGACTTCAAATGGCCGTGTCGTAATTAAAAATGCTAAGTATGCGGAAGATTTAGGTCCATTGGACGAAAATTGCGATTGCTATACATGCCGTAATTATTCTAGAGCATATCTTCGCCATTTGATAAAAGAGGAAGAAACTTTCGGTATACGTCTAACTACTTACCATAATTTGTATTTTCTGTTAAAATTAATGGAGGATATCAGACAGGCCATTCGGGAAGATCGTCTTTTAGATTTTAAAGAGGAATTCTTCGAACAATATGGATTGAATGAAGAAAATCCTAAAAACTTTTAATTAAAGGAGAATGTTTGTGAATTTAACCGGTCTTATTTTACCTATTGCATTACTAGCTTTAATGTGGTTCTTCATGATCAGACCACAACAAAAGCGTCAAAAAGAACACCGCGAAATGGTGAATCGTTTGGAATCAGGACAACACGTTACAACAATCGGCGGAATCAAAGGTGTGGTTCGCGCAGTTGATGAAACAACAGTTGTGATTTCAGTTAACGATAAAGGCACTCAAATCACTTTTGAAAAAGGTGCTGTTAAACAAGTTAATCCAGACTAATCGCATATTGCGTTAACAAAGTATAGGTTTTTTAATCAAGCAATTCCTGTACATAGATTAACAACATCACATCCCGTATAGATCCTTAGAGGATTTGTACGGGGTGTTTTTGTTCATTTGAAATACTTCACTTCCTTGAAAAATAGTTTTAAATTAGTGCTAGAGCGTGTATAATTCATTATTGGAATACGACTTAATAGGATTCTGTATAGTTCAACCGTAATTAAATCGCATTATAAATTAAGTTGAAATATGCATGAATTTGAATGCGGTCTGTTTTGAAAGTGAAGGAAGGATGTAGTAAGCTATAAAGGTTCATTCAAATAGATTGTATGTCAAAACAATTCACATTATGCAGTGCAGTTTTGGCTTGCAGTTGGTTTGAAAAATCAAGTATGCTATTTACATAAGTAAATAATGAGGTGTTCATGTGAAGAAAAACAGTAGAATAATTGCATTCTTGTTACTTGTTGTTTTGCTATTTGCAGGCATGGGAGCTACATATAAGAGTGTAATTAAAGATGTTCGTTTAGGCTTGGACCTTCAAGGTGGATTTGAGGTACTTTACCAAGTAAATCCATTGCAAAAGGGTGATAAGATAGACGATAAGGCTGTACAAGCCACAGCCAAGACATTAGAAAACAGGGTTAACGTTTTAGGGGTATCTGAACCTAAAATTACAGTGGAAGATAATAACCGTATCCGTGTACAATTAGCGGGTGTTAAAAACCAAAATGAGGCAAGGGATATTTTATCTTCACAAGCGAATTTAACAATTCGAGACTCTGATGACAATGTTAAATTAACAGGTAAGGATTTAGTTCAAGGTTCTGCGAAACAAGAATTCAAGCAGAATACAAATCAGCCGGCAGTTACGTTTAAATTGAAAGACAGCAAAAAGTTCAAAAAAGTAACTGAAGAGATTTCAAAACGCAAAGAAAACGTAATGGTTGTTTGGTTGGACTTTGAAAAAGGCGACAGTTACCAAAAAGAAAAAGATAAAAAAGATCCGAAATACGTATCAGCCGCTTCAGTTGATCAACCAATCAACTCAGACAGCGTAGAGATTTCCGGCGGATTCAACGGTGAGGAAGGCGTACAAAAAGCCAAACAAATTGCGGACTTATTGAACTCTGGTTCATTACCGGTTCAATTAAAAGAAATCTACTCTAACTCAGTAGGTGCACAATTTGGTCAAGATGCACTTGATAAAACAATCTTCGGATCATTATTAGGTGTCGGCATTATTTATTTATTCATGGTAGGATTCTACAGATTGCCGGGTATCATTGCCGTGATTACGTTGACAACATATATTTATTTAACACTTGTTGCATTCAACTTCATTCATGGTGTGCTAACATTGCCAGGTTTAGCCGCACTCGTATTAGGTGTCGGTATGGCAGTCGATGCGAACATTATCATGTATGAACGTATCAAAGATGAATTGAGAATCGGACGAACGTTGAAACAAGCGTTCCATAAAGCTAATAAGAGTTCCTTCATCACTATTTTAGATGCGAACTTAACAACTGTCTTAGCCGCAGCTGTACTGTTCTTCTTCGGTGAAAGTGCAGTTAAAGGTTTCGCAACAATGTTATTACTTGCGATTCTTATGAGTTTCGTAACAGCAGTATTCTTAACACGTATTTTATTATCACTGCTTGTACAATCAAATTACTTCAAGAAAAGCTTTGGATTATTCGGTGTTAATAAAAAGCATAGACATGATATCAACGAAGGTATCGATGTGTATCAATTGAAAACACCTTATGACCACTGGAACTTTATGAAGCTTGCTAAACCATTGTTCTGGGCAAGCGGTGTGGTTATCGTTGCAGGTATCGTGATTCTGTTTATCTTCAAACTGAACCTAGGTATCGACTTTACCAGCGGTACACGTGTTGATATGAAAGCAGATCACAAAATTACACAACAAGAAGTCACTAAAAAGATTGAAGATGCAGGTCTGAAAGCAGACAGAGTTGCACTATCAGGCAATAACGACAGTGCATCAGTTCAATTCAAAGAAGATTTATCGAAAAATGAAGTGGCTAAAGTCAAATCAATGATGAAAAAAGAATTCGGCAACGATCCGACTGTCAACACAGTATCGCCTGTAATCGGACAAGAGATTGCGAAAAACGCATTATTATCTCTGATTTACGCATCGATCGGTATGATTATTTACATTTCATTACGATTCGAATGGCGTATGGGTCTTTCATCCATCATTGCATTGCTGCATGACGCATTTATGATTGTCGCAGTGTTCAGTCTCTTCAGAGTCGAAGTCGATGTAACATTCATCGCTGCAGTGTTAACAATTATCGGTTACTCTATCAACGATACTATCGTTACATTCGACCGTGTACGTGAGAACTTGCATAAGATGAAAGTTATTACCAAACCGGAACAAATTGATAAAATTGTAAACCGTTCTATCCGACAAACAATGACACGTTCCATCAATACAGTATTGACTGTTGTGATTGTAGTCGTAGCATTATTAATCTTCGGTGCATCAAGTATCTTTAACTTTGCACTGGCATTATTAATCGGTTTAGTTTCTGGGGTATTCTCATCTATCTTCATTGCCGTTCCGTTATGGGGCATGATGAAGAAAAAACAACTTAAAAATGCACCAAATCAAAAACTTGTAGTTCATCGTGAAAAACGTAAAAACGAAGATAAAATCCTAGTTTAATTTGATTTTGGTATTAACTCTCAGACTTTTTCAGTCTGGGAGTTTTTCATTCGAAAGAAAAACAGTATTTCAGTAGAAGTTGCTTTTTATTTTTTGGGTTCTTCTGTATAATGACATGTGGAAAAGAGGGAAGTCGTTCTATGATTAAAGCTAAGTATAAATGGGACTTACAACAAAATAATACGGAAATCGCACCTGAAGTTGTACAATCATTGAAATTAACACCGATTGTGCAAAAAGTACTGCAAAGCAAAGGTATTGTTGCACAAGAGGAGATTCAAAAACTGCTTGTACCATCTCAGTTGAAACATGATCCGTTTTTATTAAGCGATATGCAGAAGACTGTTGATAGAATCAATCATGCACTCGACAAAAAGGAGCGCATTTTGGTTTATGGAGATTATGATGCGGATGGTGTTACGTCTACTTCTATTTTAGTTACGGCTTTACGTGAATTGGGAGCTGAAGTCGGCTGGTACATACCGAATCGATTCACAGAAGGTTATGGCCCGAACGAAGCAGCATTTAAAAATGCGGCTGATGAAGGTATTAATCTAATTATTACAGTCGATAACGGCATTCAGGGCCATCATGAAATGGAAGTCGCAAAATCATTGGGTATCGATGTGATTGTGACCGATCACCATGAAATCGGTGAAACATTGCCGGATGCCTATGCAATCGTACATCCAATGCATCCTGAATTTGATTATCCGTTCAAATATTTAAGCGGTGCCGGTGTTGCACTGAAAATTGCACAAGCATTGCTGGATCATCCATCACCATCCTTTACTGCTTTAGCAGCCATCGGTACTGTAGCGGATTTAGTCTCATTAACAGATGAAAACCGTGCCATTGTTCAACAAGGTTTGAAAGTTATGAACGATCAGCCGTTTGATTCAATCACAGCTTTATTGAATCAAGCAGGTCATAACGATGTGATTACTGAAGAAACTATCGGCTTTATTATCGGTCCGAGATTAAATGCGGTCGGCCGTTTGGATGATGCAGGATTAGCTGCAGAATTATTAATGTGCGAAAGTGCAGAAGAAGCTGAGTTCTTAGCTGAACAAGTTGAACACTTTAATCAAGAACGAAAAGATATCGTTCAAGAAATTGCGGAAGAAGCCTTAGAGATGGCACAAGCAGAAGTCGATGCAGGAAATCGTTTCTTAATTCTCGCTAAAGAAGGCTGGCATGAAGGTGTTTTAGGTATCGTTGCTTCACGTATCGTAGAAACATACGGCTTACCGACAATTATTTTAAATATCGATACTGCACAAGACTTTGCGAAAGGTTCAGCACGAAGTATCGAGCAAGTATCAATGTATGAAATACTAGATAAAGAACGCAGCTTGATTTCGAAATTCGGCGGCCACCACATGGCAGCAGGTATGACACTTCCGATTGAAAGTATTGAACCTTTGAAAGCAGCGCTGAATCAGCATATGGAAGAAATTGCGCAAACAGAAGACTTAACACCAAGAAAGAAAGTGGATTTAGTATTAACAGAATCGGACATCACAGTTAAAAATATCGCAGATATTCAAAAACTGAGACCGTTCGGTACTGATTTTACAAGTCCGTTGTTCGAACTTGATAATGTTGTTGTCAAACAAGCAAAAGGTATCGGACAAGAAGGCAAGCATTTAAAAATGACTTTAGGGGATTCAAAACTGCAAGCACTTTATTGGCAGCACGGCGAATATGCGAATCAGCTTGAACCGAATGAACCGTTGAATATGATTGGTGCGCTTCAAATTAATGAATGGAACGGCAATCAATCACCACAGTTCATGGTGCAGGATATGGCTTCAGAAGCACTTCAAATTCTTGATTTCAGAGGCAAAGCCCGTCAGCATGAAATGCATGATGAAGCCTCTACAGCAGAAATTATCAATGCACAGCAAACTAAGACGCATGAACATCAATATTATTATGGGAATATGATTGATAGACCATATGAACGCTATGTGTTTAAAGAATTGCCGTTGAATTTAGAAACAATGGAGACGACACTGAACTCCATGCAAGAGAGCCAGATTATTTTAGAATTAAAACATAAGCAGTCGATTTACTTTGACGGCATGCCGAGTATGAATCATTTCAAAGCTTGCTATAAAGCACTGATGGCTAAGAATGAAGTCAATCTTCAGCAAGACGGCATGCAGCTATGCGAATTTCTGAAAATCAAGCCGCCATTGCTCATTTTTATCCTCAAAGTATTCAATGAATTGGATTTCATTGAGGATAATCATGGTATAATCAAAGTGAACCAGAATGTGGTTAAAAAGGACATAGCATCCAGCAAGCTTTACCAAGCTAGACAAAAGCGGATGGATGTTGAAAAATTCTTATTGTATGATGATTTTTCAAAAGTTAAAAATTGGATTAAAGCACAGCTAGCTAAGTAATTAGGAGGATATATAGAAATGGATTTAAAACAATATGTTTCAGAGGTACAAGATTGGCCGAAAGAGGGCGTAAACTTTAAAGACATCACAACAATTATGGATAACGGTGAAGCTTATGGCTACGCTACAGATCAAATCGTCAACTTTGCTAAAGAAAAAGAAGTTGATATCGTAGTCGGACCAGAAGCCCGCGGTTTCATTATCGGATGTCCGGTTGCTTACTCTATGGGAATTGGTTTTGCACCTGTAAGAAAAGAGGGCAAATTACCGCGTGAGGTCATTAAATACGAATATGACTTAGAGTATGGCACAAACGTTCTTACAATGCATAAAGACGCAATCAAACCAGGTCAACGTGTCTTAATTACTGATGACTTGCTAGCAACTGGCGGAACAATTGAAGCAACAATCAAACTTGTTGAAGAATTAGGCGGCATTGTAGCTGGTATTGCATTCATTATCGAATTGAAATACTTGCATGGTATTGAAAAAATAAAAGATTATGAAGTATTAAGTTTAATTTCATACGATGAATAATAGAATGTATCGCTTGCTTTCGTTTGGCAGGCGATACATTTATTTATTTGCAATATCAGACTTTTATTTTTAAAATAAATATTAATTCCGTATAAAAAAAGGTTCGCTGTATATTGCAGGATAATTGTGAATGTTTAAACAATGTGGTTCGTATAGAGGTTCAATTATCTGTCAATGTATAGTAGAATAGATATATTATTTAATATAAATGTAGGTCGCAGTTAAAGAATGAGGTCAATTGTATATGAGATAGGAGTGGTAACCTATCATCATTTTCAAAATACTTAAATAAAATTCATCTGAATTCTATGCGGTATGCCTCTTTATACTTGAAACATAACATTTATATGAAAAATGAATATGTGGGGGTGTCTAATGTGAATAATGAATATCCGTACAGTGCAGACGAGGTCCTGTACAAAGCAAAGTCTTATTTAAGTAAAGAAGAATATGAACATGTCCTTAAGAGTTATCATATTGCTTATGAAGCACACCAAGGACAATTCAGAAAAAATGGTCTGCCATATATTATGCATCCCATTCAAGTGGCTGGAATCTTAACTGAAATGCATCTGGATGGTCCGACCATTGTTGCGGGCTTTTTACATGATGTTATCGAGGATACGCCTTACACATTTGATGACGTAAAAGCAATGTTTAATGATGAAGTAGCCATGATTGTCGAAGGGGTTACTAAGTTAAAGAAAGTGAAGTATCGTTCTAAAGAAGAACAACAAGCTGAAAACCATCGTAAATTGTTTATTGCGATCGCTAAAGATGTTCGGGTCATCTTAGTAAAATTAGCCGACAGACTGCATAATATGCGAACATTAAAAGCAATGCCGAGAGAAAAGCAAATCAGAATTTCTAAAGAAACATTAGAAATTTATGCACCGCTTGCACACCGTTTAGGGATTAATACCATTAAATGGGAACTTGAAGATATTGCGCTGCGCTATATTGATGGCGTACAGTACTTCCGTATTGTTAATCTCATGAAGAAAAAGCGCAGTGAGCGTGAAGCGTATATTAAGAATGCGATTGAACGTATTCGTGCTGAGATGGATAAAATGCATATTGAAGGCGAAATTAATGGTCGTCCGAAGCATATCTACAGCATTTATCGCAAAATGATGAAACAAAAGAAACAGTTCGATCAGATTTTCGACTTATTAGCAGTCCGCATTATTGTGGATTCGATTAAAGATTGTTATGCGGTCTTAGGTTTGGTACATACGTTATGGAAACCTATGCCAGGCAGATTTAAAGACTATATTGCCATGCCGAAACAAAACATGTATCAATCCTTGCATACGACAGTAGTAGGTCCGAACGGCGACCCGCTGGAAATTCAAATCAGAACGCATGAAATGCATGAAATAGCAGAACACGGGGTTGCGGCACACTGGGCGTACAAAGAAGGCAAAAAAGTAACAGATGATAATTCAGGCTATGCTAAAAAATTATCATGGCTGAAAGATTTGGCTGAAGCGGATAAAACAGCAAATGATGCTCAAGAATTTATGGAATCATTGAAGTTTGATCTGCAAAGTGATAAAGTATACGCCTTCACACCGCAAAGTGATGTTATCGAACTGCCGTATGGTGCCGTGCCGATTGACTTTGCTTATGCTGTGCATAGTGAAGTCGGCAATAAAATGATCGGTGCGAAAGTCAACGGTAAAATCGAACCGATTGATTATGTACTGCAAACCGGCGATATTGTTGAAATCCGTACGAGTAAACATTCATACGGACCGAGTCGCGATTGGTTGAAAATTGTGCGTTCATCCAGTGCTAAAAGCAAGATTAAAAGTTTCTTCAAGAAACAAGATCGTTCTTCTAACATTGAAAAAGGAAAATTCATGGTAGAAGCTGAAATCAAAGAGCAAGGTTTCAAAACAGAAGATGTTTTAACTGAATCTAATATTGAAATTGTGAATCAAAAATACAACTTCTCAAACGAAGATGATTTATTCGCAGCAGTCGGTTTCGGCGGTGTGACATCTTCTCAAATCGTCAACAAATTAACTGAGAAACAACGTATTCTTGATAAACAGCGTGCATTGAATGAAGCACAAGAAGTCACAAAATCAGTGCCGATTAAAGATAATATTACAACTGACAGCGGCGTGTATGTAGAAGGTATAGAAAACGTATTGATTAAATTGTCGAAATGCTGCAATCCAATACCTGGTGACGACATTGTCGGTTATATTACTAAAGGACATGGTATTAAAGTGCACAGAACCGATTGTCCGAACATTAAAAACGAAACAGAACGTTTAATCAATGTGGAGTGGGTAAAATCAAAAGACTCCACACAACGTTATCAAGTTGATTTAGAAGTAACCGCTTATGACCGTAACGGCCTGCTTAATGAAGTATTGCAGGCAGTGAATGCAACAGATAGTAATTTAGTTAAGGTTTCTGGTAAATCTGACGTAGAGAAAAATGCTATCATTAACTTGAGTGTTATGGTTAAAAATGTCAATGAAGTCTTCAAAGTTGTTGAGCGTATCAAACAGCTAGGAGATGTTTATACAGTTACAAGAGTCTGGAACTAACTGAGGTGTTTATTATATGAGAGTAGTAGTACAACGTGTTAAACAAGCATCTGTAACAAATGACTCGATCAACGCATCTATCGGGAAAGGTTTATGTTTATTGGTCGGTGTCGGACAAGATTCTACAGAAGCAGATGTGAAAGCAGTAGCAAAAAAGATTGCAAATGCAAGAATATTTGAAGATGAACAAGGAAAAATGAATTTGAATGTTCAGCAAATCGGAGGTTCTGTATTGTCGATTTCTCAATTCACGCTTTATGCGGATGTTAAGAAAGGCAACAGACCTGGATTTACAAATTCAAAAGCTCCTGATGAAGCGAATCGTTTGTATGAAGCTTTAAATGACGAGTTACGACAATTCGATCTTGAAGTGAAGACAGGTGAATTCGGAACAGATATGTTGGTGGATATCGCAAATGACGGTCCTGTAACTATTATCTATGAAAGTCAGGACGGCAAAGTGATATGAACCGAATTGAACGGTGGTTTAAAAAGAATAGACTGAAACCTATTCCCGTGCTGATTGCCCTGATTCTAATTATCATTTTGGTCTTTATCATCATATTGGTAGCGAATTATCAATATAAACATGATGATAGTGTCACAATGAAAGAAGATGCAGAATTAAGAACCGGACCTAACGCAGTCTATCCTGAAATTTTTCCAGCTGAGAAAGGCCAAACTTTTCATCAAATTGATAAAAGGGGCAAATGGCTCTATGTAGAAACAAAAGACGGCAAAGATAAAGGTTGGGTTGCCGGCTGGCATACGGATTTAGATATTCCTCCGGATAATGATCCGAATGCTAAGCCGTTAAAAGGCAAAGTGATTGTACTGGATCCTGGTCATGGCGGAGGAGACCAGGGTGCTTCCAGTTCAACTAAATATAATTCACTTGAAAAAGTTTACACCTTGAAAACAGGTTTAGAACTTAAAAAGAAATTAGAACAAGAAGGCGCTAAAGTCAAAATGACAAGAGATAAAGATGAATACGTCAAATTGAAAGACAGAAATTTCAAAGGCGACGCATTTATCAGCTTACATAATGATGCATTGAAATCACCTGAAGCCAATGGTGTGACAGTATACTGGTTTAAGAAGCAGCAAGAAGGCCTTGCGGAAGCTTTGAGCATGAGTATACAGAAAAAAGGATTGTTATCGCCTAAAGGTGCAAGACAAGAAAATTATCAAGTACTGAGACAGTCGAAACTGCCGGCAGTATTGATAGAATTAGGTTATATCAGCAATCCGACAGATGAAATGATGATTCGCGATAAATTGCATCGTCAAGTATTGGAACAAGCAATTGTTGACGGTCTGCGCATGTACTTTTCATCTTAAATAGTTGCAATCAATGCTTAAAATCGTTATGATAGTATCTGAATAAAATAATTAAAACCGTTATGATTCTTGAATAGACATTACGAAATGGCAAAAGAGAAATAATCCTTGGCTGAAAGATTATGCAGAGTAAGCGTGTCAATATTGAACACAAGAAGAGGTGAAGTGCAATACTTGCTGTTGTACTTCCGTAAGACATACGTTAAATGTTTAAAGTGGAGCTGATTTTTTCGGCTCAATTAGGGTGGCAACACGGAAAATTCGTCCCTTGTGTGATAGTGATATCATGCAGGGGATTTTTTATTTCTAAAAGGAAGTGACGAGATGATAAATATACCGCGCGGTACACAAGATATACTGCCTGATCAAAGCAGAAAATGGAGATATATTGAATCAAAATTAGACGAGTTAATGGAACTTTATAATTATAAAGAAATCCGTACACCGATTTTCGAAAGCACAGATTTATTTGCGAGAGGTGTCGGCGACTCTACAGATGTCGTTCAAAAAGAAATGTATACATTTAAAGATAAAGGCGACAGAAGTATTACATTAAGACCTGAAGGTACAGCTGCAGTTGTGCGTTCATATATTGAAAATAAAATGCAAGGCGACCCGAACCAGCCGATTAAATTGTATTATAACGGACCTATGTTCAGATACGAACGTAAACAAAAAGGACGTTATCGCCAATTCAACCAATTCGGTGTAGAAGCGATTGGTGCACAAGACCCAAGTATTGATGCTGAAATACTTGCCATGGTAATGCACATTTATCAATCATTCGGCTTAAAACACTTGAAATTAGTGATTAACAGTGTCGGTGATTTTGAATCACGCAAAGAATACAACCAAGCATTAATTGAACACTTCGAACCTGTTATCGATACATTCTGCAGTGATTGTCAATCACGTTTGTATACAAATCCAATGCGTATTCTTGACTGTAAAGTCGATAGAGATAAAGAAGCTGTTAAAACAGCACCGCGTATTACAGAATATCTTAACGAAGAATCTAAAACATATTTCGAACAAGTGAAAAGCTATTTAGATGAATTAGGCATTCCGTATGTAGAAGATCCAAATCTTGTACGCGGATTAGACTACTATACACACACAGCATTCGAATTGATGATTGATAGTCCAGATTACGACGGTGCAATCACAACGTTATGCGGCGGCGGAAGATACAATGGTCTGCTTGAATTGTTAGACGGACCTAAACAAACAGGTATCGGTTTTGCTTTAAGTATCGAACGTTTATTGCTGGCACTTGAAGAAGAAGGTATCGAAATCGAAGACGAAGATCATCTTGACTTATTCGTCGTAACAATGGGCGACAAAGCAGATCGCTATGCCGTTAAATTATTAAACGACTTGCGTCATCACGGTATTAAAGCAGATAAAGACTATTTGAAACGTAAAATCAAAGGTCAAATGAAACAAGCTAACCGTGTCGGTGCAGAATATACCATTGTTATCGGTGATCAAGAACTTGAAGATGGAAAAATCGATATTAAACACATGGAAAGCGGCGAAACTGAAAGTATTCAGTTAACAGATTTAGTATCGTATTTCGAAGAAAAGAAAGCAAAATAAGAGGAGAGTATGAAAATGAGTAAAAGAACAACTTATTGTGGTCTTGTAACTGAAGACTTTTTAGGACAGCACGTAACATTGAAAGGATGGGTGCATAACCGCAGAGACTTAGGCGGATTGATTTTCGTAGACTTGCGTGACCGCGAAGGCTATGTACAAATCGTATTCAACCCTGATTTTTCTAAAGAAGCATTAGAAATTGCAGAATCTATCCGTTCAGAATATGTCATCGAAGTTGAAGGTACTGTCACTAAACGTGATCCTGAAACAGTCAATAATAAAATCAAAACAGGTAATGTTGAAGTGCAAGTAGATAAAATCAACATTATCAACAAAGCACAAACACCTCCGTTTTCAATCAACGATGATTCACAACAAGTTGACGAAAATATTCGTTTGAAATATCGTTATTTAGATTTAAGAAGACAAGAGTTGGCGCAAACAATCAAAATGCGTCACCATATTACACGTTCAATTCATGAATATCTTGATAACGAAGGTTTCTTAGATATTGAAACACCATTCTTAACAAAATCAACACCTGAAGGTGCACGCGACTACTTAGTTCCTTCTCGTGTGCATGAAGGAAAATTCTATGCCTTGCCGCAATCTCCGCAATTATTCAAACAATTATTGATGATCAGCGGATTCGACAAATACTATCAAATCGTTAAATGTTTCCGTGACGAAGACTTGCGTGCAGACAGACAGCCGGAATTTACACAAGTCGATATCGAAATGAGTTTTGTGGATCAAGAAGATGTTATGGAAATGGGCGAAGACATGCTTAAAAAAGTCGTAAAAGACGTGAAAGGCATCGAATTGACTGAACAATTCCCACGCATGACTTATGCAGAAGCAATGGCACGTTACGGTTCTGATAAACCAGATACACGTTTCGACATGGAATTATTAGATGTATCTGAACTTGGTCAAACAATGGACTTTAAAGTTTTCAAAGATACAGTTGAAAAAGGCGGAGAAGTTAAAGCCTTAGTAGCAGAAGGTGCTTCAGACAAATATACACGTAAAGACATCGATAAATTAACAGAATTTGTTAATATCTACGGTGCTAAAGGATTAGCATGGGTTAAAGTTGTTGAAGACGGTTTAAGCGGTCCGATTGCAAGATTCTTCGAAGATGCAGATGTTGAAAAATTAAAATCATTAACAGGCGCAAAAGCAGGGGATTTAGTATTATTCGTTGCTGACAAACCAAGTGTTGTAGCGCAAAGTTTAGGTGCATTGCGTGTGAAACTTGCACATGAGTTAGGTTTAATCGACGAAGACAAATTAAACTTCTTATGGGTAACAGATTGGCCGTTATTAGAATATGACGAAGATGAAAAACGTTATGTGGCAGCACACCATCCATTCACATCTCCTAAAGATGAAGACTTGGAAAAATTAGACTCAGAACCAGAAAATGCACAAGCCAAAGCATATGATATCGTATTAAACGGTTATGAACTTGGCGGCGGTTCAATCAGAATTCACAACGGTGACATTCAATCTAAAATGTTTGAAGTGCTTGGATTCACAAAAGAAGAAGCACAAGATCAATTCGGCTTCTTGCTTGATGCATTCAAATATGGTGCACCACCACATGGCGGTATCGCATTAGGTTTAGACCGTTTTGTAATGTTATTGACAGGACGTACAAACTTGCGCGACACAATCGCATTCCCTAAAACAGCATCAGCTGTATCATTAATGACACAAGCACCAAGTGAAGTATCTGACAAACAACTTGAAGAGTTAGCCTTACGTATTCGTCACTAATAAAATATTTCCATTTCAAGGGCTTTTAAATTTGCAAATTGGAAATAATGTGGTAATATTTAATTATAAGATAGTCGTCTGAAATACTCGTAGTTTGCTGTATGTATTTTGACCTAACACTCTTTGATCAGGGAGCCCAATAGGTTTTCTTGCAGCGCACACGCCTCTATAGGAGGACGTGCAAAACAAGAAACAGGGCACCCACCTGTAATTAGCAGGCCAAAATGATCAAGCGCTAACAACTACGGTACAACGGATTCTATCGTACGTAGGACTTCGGTCCTGCGTATTTTTTTTATAAAAGTTTAGAAAATGTTAAGAAATGAACTTGCAAAAGTTTGTTATAATGGTTCAATGTTAGTTAAGTAATACAAAAGGAGTAAGAAGTAGAATGAAGCATCAATTTTCACGTAATGAATTGGCTTATGGTAAAGAAGGACTGGATTTATTAAAAGAACAAACAGTTGCTGTTTTAGGCGTTGGGGGTGTTGGTTCTTTTGCTGCTGAAGCATTAGCAAGAACAAATATCGGCCATATCATTTTGATCGATAAAGATGATGTCGATATCACAAATGTTAACCGCCAGCTGCATGCATTGACGACAACAATCGGCCAAAGCAAAGTAACATTAATGGAAGAACGTATTAAGTTGATTAACCCGGATTGTAAAGTGACTTCATTACATATGTTCTATAACGAAGATACATATGAAGCGCTGTTCAATGACTATGATATTGACTATATCATTGATGCAAGCGATACAATTATTTACAAAGTTCACTTAATGGAAGAATGCTTAAAACGCGGGATTAAATTGATTTCTAGTATGGGTGCTGCAAATAAGACAGATCCTACACGCTTCCAAATTGCGGATATTTCAAAAACACATACAGATCCGATTGCTAAAATCATTAGACAAAAGCTTAAAAAAGACGGGATTAAAAAGGGCGTACCTGTAGTATTCTCTGATGAAAGTCCGATTGTAATCAGAGAAGATGTGAAGGAAACTGTTGGCGATAAAAATGCGGCAACAAGAAAAGGACAAATACCGCCATCATCAAATGCTTTTGTACCAAGTGTTGTAGGTTTGATTTGTGCAAGTTATGTCATTAATGACGTACTTAAAGATATTCCTGTAACACGTATTAAAGACGGCAAACAAAAATAAAAGGCTGATAAAGAATCGTAATCATTCATTACGATTCTCATATCACCCCGTTTAAGATTTGTGTTGTTGTTTGGAAATATTATCATAGATTTGTTTGAATTGCTGCTCAGCTTTTGAAGTTGTTTTCGGCTTATAATAATGTCTGTTTTTAAGTTTATCCGGCAAGTACTGCTGCGGAATAAAACCATTTTCTGAGTTGTGCGGATATTGATAGCCGATGGCACGTCCAAGTTCTTTAGCACCGGCATAATGACCATCTTTAAGATGGCTTGGAATTTGTCCGACATGTCCCTTTTTAATGTCAGATAATGCCGCATCGATGGCTGTAATGCCTGAATTTGATTTCGGTGACAAGCATAATTCGATCACTGCTTGGCTTAACGGAATACGTGCTTCAGGAAAGCCTAAGCGTTCAGCAGATTCAATCGCAGCAAGTGTTCTTTGTCCTGCACCAGGTGAAGCTAAACCGACATCTTCATAACTGATAACAAGCAATCGTCTTGCGATAGTCGGCAAATCACCGGCTTCTATCAATCTGGCTAAATAATGAAGCGCTGCATCAGTATCGCTGCCGCGAATCGACTTTTGAAATGCACTCATGACATCATAATGCATATCGCCGTCTTTGTCTGAGACAAAGCTGCCTTTTTGCATACAGTCTTTCGCATCTTCAAGCGTGACATGGATGGTACCATCCTCTTGCGGTTTTGCGCTCAGCACAGCGAGTTCCAAAGCATTCAATGCACTGCGGACATCGCCATGACTTTGTGTTGAGAAGTACAGCATAGCATCTTCATCCAGTTCAGCATTGTATTTTGCTAAACCTCTGTCTTCTTCAGAAAGTGCGCGTTCTAATGCAATCTTGACATCATTCTCATCTAAAGGATAGAGTTCGAAAATCTGTGCACGAGAACGTATCGCTGGATTGATTGCATGATAAGGATTTGAAGTTGTTGCGCCGATTAAGACGATTTTGCCGTTCTCTAAATGCGGCAGCAAGAAGTCTTGTTTGGCTTTGTCTAAGCGATGAATCTCATCTAATAGTAAGATAACTTGACCAGACATTTTCGCTTCTTCAACAACCATTTGCATGTCTTTCTTAGTATTAGTAACAGCGTTTAACTGTCTGAATTTATATTCAGTTGAGCCTGCTATTGCTTTAGCAATACTCGTCTTTCCAATACCAGGCGGTCCATAGAATATCATAGAAGTTAAACGTTTGGATTCAACCATTCTTCTAATGATTCCTTTTGGACCCACCAAGTGTTGTTGTGATATGATTTCATCTAGGTTTTGCGGACGCATTCTAGATGCTAAAGGTTCATTATTCAATATTGAGTCACACCTTTCTATTACTATATTAACGTAAAAAATGCTAGAATTGAATAAAACAAAATCGGATTAAGCGAGGTAATAAAATGAAAATTTCTACAAAAGGGAGATACGGCTTAACCTTGATGATTTCTCTTGCTAAGAGAGAAGGGCAAGGTTGCGTATCGTTAAAAACAATTGCAGAAGAAAATAATCTTAGTGATCTATACTTAGAACAATTAGTGGGGCCGTTAAGAAATGCGGGATTGATTCGAAGTGTACGTGGTGCTAAAGGTGGATACCAACTTCGTGTTCCAGCTGATGAAATCAAAGCTGGTGACATTATTCGACTCCTAGAAGGTCCGATTTCCTTTGTCGAAAGTATAGATTCAGAACCGCCAGCGCAAAAAGAACTATGGCTGCGCATGAGAGATGCGGTAAGAGAAGTGCTCGATGGTACAACATTAAAATATCTTGCTGAGTTTAAAGACAATGATAAACTTAATAACTACATGTTCTACATTTAACAAGGACTAGAAAAGCAGCTGATACACTTTTATATTCGGCTGCTTTTTTGCTCTAATTTATGTTTGCCGACATTTTCATTGTGGTAGAACAAAATATAAATCAATTATACTTCGAATGGAGGAATAAATGATGACAAACAAAGGCGAAAGCAAATTAGAACAAGCTAAAGGTAATGTAAAAGAAACAGTAGGCAACGCTACAAACAACAAAGAATTAGAAAATGAAGGCAAAGCAGATAAAGCTTCAGGCAAAGTCAACGAAAAAGTTGATGAAGCAGCAGATAAAGCAAAAGACGCTGCTGACAAAGTTAAAGGTAAATTAAACGATAAATAAATTGTATTACCAAAGATAAAATGGGTGGAACGTACAACATTGCGTTCCACCCATTATTTATGCCGTTTATTAAATTAAGCGGTTATTATTTATTATTGATTTCAGAGACAACTTTTTGAATACGTTTGAATGAATCAATTTGTTTATCTTGATCGTAAACATAACTGATTGCCATTAATTCATCAATATCTCCGTAAATATCGATAAAGTTTTCAAGTTGTGCTTTCACTGTTGCTTCAGAACCGATTAATGAAGATTTTGCGCGACTTTCTGCCATTTTCAGTTCGTTAGGTGTTAACAGTGATGCCAAATCATCAGTAGGCGGCTGCAGCGGTTCCATTCTGCCTCTGGCGATACTGACTGCTACTTGTGCTAATGTTGTAGCAAGTTTTTTCGCTTCTTCATCTGTTTCAGCTACAATCGCATTTAAACAAACAATCATATAAGGTTTGTCTAATACATCAGATGGCTCGAATAATTCTTTGTAGATTGCCATAGCTTCTCTCATTTGCTGAGGCGCAAAATGACCGGCAAATACATAAGGCAAACCCATTCTTGCTGCTAAATGTGCTGAATCTGTAGATGAACCTAATACATATAGCGGTACTTCTTTACCGACAGCCGGATAAGCTCTCACATAACCTTGCTGATTTTCAGGTCCGAAATATTTTTGAAGCTGTGCAACTTCTTCAGGGAATGCAAATACCCCGTTATGTTGATCGCGGCGTAATGCGCTAGCTGTCATCATATCTGTACCAGGTGCACGGCCTAGACCCAAATCGACACGGTTAGGGAACATTGTTTCTAACGTTCCGAATTGCTCAGCCACGACTAAAGGTGCGTGGTTCGGAAGCATTATACCGCCTGAACCGACACGGATGTTTTGTGTATGTTCTAATGTATGCTGAATTAATAACGCTGTTGCTGAACTGACTAAATTCGGTGCATTATGATGTTCAGCAATCCAATAGCGTTCAAAGCCGAGTTGATCAAGATTTTGTGCTAAGTCTATCATATTATCAATGGCTTGCTTTTCATCTTGACCGTCTTTAATCGGCACTAAATTTAAAGCTGATACTTTTATATTACTCAAAAAATGACCTCCTCTTTAAAACTCGTAACTTAATTATAACAAGGGTGAAATAGAGAAAGAATTTTATTGCTTAACCACACCTTTTTGCATGTTATAATAATTGTTGAACAGAGTACTAGAAAATTTGTAGTGATGGTGCTAGAATTGGAACATTGATAAAATTGTGAGGAAGTGTCTGACAAAATGGAAGTATATGCAGATTATGCAGCAACAACTCCTGTTAAACCAGAGGTTATAGAGAAGATGATGGACTTGTATGCAAAGCATTACGGCAATCCTTCGTCCATCCATCATGTAGGTAGAGATGCCAGACAATATTTAGATGAATCAAGAAGAACAATTGCAAAGTTATTAAGCGCAAACCCGAATGAAGTAATTTTTACAAGCGGTGCAACAGAATCCAACAATACTGCAATCAAGGGCTTGGCTTACGCTAATCAGCATAAAGGCAAACATTTAATTACATCAAAAATCGAACATCATTCTGTATTACATGTATTCGAACAACTGGAAAAAGAAGGTTTTGAAGTCACATATCTTGATGTAGACAAAGAAGGCCTTGTAGATTTAAAGCAATTAAAATCAGTTATGCGCGACGATACGATTTTAGTATCTATTATGTTCGTTAATAATGAAGTAGGGACTGTACAGCCGATGTATGACATTGAAGAAATAGTCAAAAGCCGCGGTGCATTATTACATGTCGATGCAGTACAGGCAATTGAACATTTGCCGATTGAATTCGATGACTTCGATATCGATACAATGAGTATGACTGCACATAAATTCGGAGGCCCTAAAGGTGTAGGTGTCTTATTGGTTAAACCGAATACACCGATTCAATATTCACAACTTGGCGGCGAACAAGAAACCAAGCGCCGTGCAGGAACTGAAAATGTACCGCAAATAGCAGGTATGGCAGAAGCATTGAAACTTGCGGCTGAAAATCGAGATGCAAACAATGTGCATTTAATGAATTTGAAAGAGCAGTTTTTAGTGAATCTTCAAGAACGCAGCATTCCATTTGAAGTCAATGGATCAATGACAGATACAACGGGGCATATTTTGAATTTATACTTCCCGTTTATCGATGTAGAAACAATGCTGACGCTGCTTGACTTAGCCAATATTGCTGTATCATCAGGTTCAGCATGTACAGCAGGTTCAACATTGCCGTCCCATGTCTTAGCAGCAATGTACGGAGAAGATGATAATCGCACAAAACAATCTATCCGCTTCAGCTTCAACGAACTGACAACTGAGCGTGAAATCAAATATATCGTAGCAGAAATTCACAAGATTTATCACAAATTTAAGGAGGAATAAAACGTGAGCAACCAAGATACACGTGTAGTAGTAGGTATGTCAGGCGGCGTTGACAGTTCAGTCACTGCTTATCTGCTTAAAGAGCAAGGTTACGACGTTATCGGTATCTTCATGAAAAACTGGGATGATACTGACGAAAACGGCGTATGTACAGCAACTGAAGATTATAATGATGTCATTGCTGTGTGCAACCAAATCGGTATACCTTACTATGCGGTCAATTTTGAAAAAGAATACTGGGATAAAGTCTTTACTTACTTCCTGGATGAATATAAAAAAGGACGCACACCTAACCCTGATGTAATGTGCAATAAAGAAATCAAATTCAAAGCATTTTTAAACCATGCAATGAAATTAGGCGCTGATTATGTGGCTACCGGTCATTATGCGAGAGTCAGACGCAATGACGACGGAACAGTGGAAATGTTAAGAGGTGTGGATAATAACAAAGACCAAACCTACTTCCTAAACCAATTAACAAATGAACAATTATCTAAAGTAATGTTCCCGTTAGGCGGCATGGAAAAATCAGAAGTCAGACAAATTGCCTTAGAACAAGATTTAGCAACCGCAAAGAAAAAAGATTCAACAGGTATCTGCTTTATCGGTGAACGCAATTTCAAAGATTTCTTATCTAATTACCTGCCTGCACAATCAGGTGATATGCGTACGCTTAACGGCAAGAAAATGGGCACACACAGCGGTTTAATGTATTATACAATCGGACAGCGCCATGGCTTAGGAATCGGCGGAGACGGCGATCCATGGTTTGTTGTAGGCAAAAACTTAGACCAAAACATTTTATATGTTGAACAAGGTTTCCATCATGATGCATTATACAGTGATTATTTAATCGCATCTGATGTATCATTAGTTAATCCTATCGATTTAAGCGAAGGCTATGAATGTACAGCAAAATTCAGATACCGCCAAAAAGATACGAAAGTCACAGTGACACAAATCGCAGACAATCAAATCCGTGTAGATTTCGAAGAACCAGTCCGTGCGATTACACCTGGACAAGCAGTCGTATTATATGACGGTGAAGTCTGCTTAGGCGGCGCGACAATCGATGATGTATATAAAAATGAAGGACAACTCACATACGTAGTTTAACTTGCTTGAAGAGACAAGGAGAAATTCCTCGTCTCTTTTTTACATAGTTGCGGTAATTTCTGATAAAATAAAGAGTTGAATATGAAAGAAATGAGGACAAAGCATGAAACAAGAAGAAATTTATCAGTTGATTAAAGATGGACAATTCGAAGCGGCTTTAAAAGCCCTTTTTGAAAATATAGATGCACATCCAGAAGCCATTGAAAATTATATCAACTCCGGTATATTGCTTGCGGAAGCTGGAGAAGTGGAAAAAGCTGAAAAATTTTTCCAAAAAGCCTTAACAATCGATCCGGACAACGGTGCGATTTATTATAACTTAGCCAATGTATATTACAATGCTGAAAGTTATAACGATGCTATCAAGCTGTATCATCAAGCGCTCCAAACTGGTGTCAATGAAGCAGATACTAATTATATGATCGGCATGTCATTCAACCAATTAGGCGATTTTAAATCTGCTTTGCCGTTTTTAATGCGCGCAGCTGAATTAGATCAAAATCAAGACGAAGAAATCCAATTCCAATATGGTTTGGTGCTCTGTCATATGGAAATGTTTGAACAAGGCATCACACAATTAGATAGAGTACTAAAAATCAATCCGAAACATACCGATGCATTATATAACAGAGGTTTAGCAGGATTCATGCATACAGAAGATACGGACCAAGCTTTACCCTATTTTGAGAAAGCGGTAGAGATTGATCCGAAACATTTATTAAGCCAGCATGCGATTAAAACATTCAGTCAGCTTAAAGAAGAGGAGGAATAACCTTTGAAGGACCCTACATTATTTGATTATTCAATGGTCAAAGGAACAGTGGAAGCCATCCTGTTTCAAAACAAAGACAATTTTTATACGGTATTAAAAGTAGAACCGATTGAAACCAATGAAGACTTTGATGCGATGCCTACGATTGTAGGGTTCTTTCCTGAAATTGCTGAAGGAGATGTCTACACATTCAAAGGGCAAGCTGTCACGCATCCTAAATACGGCAAACAGCTGAAAGCAGAAACCTTCGAAAAAGAAGTGCCGCAAACCAAAGATGCTATTGTCAGCTATCTATCCAGTGATTTGTTCAAAGGTATCGGTAAGAAAACTGCAGAAAATATTGTTGCAACTTTAGGAGACAATACGATTAATAAAATCTTAGATGATAAAACCGTATTAAAAGATGTCCCTAACTTATCGAAGAAAAAGCAAGAACAAATTGCTGATCAGATATACAGTAATCAAGAAGTTGAAAAAATTATGATTCGCCTTCATGATTTAGGGTTCGGTCCTAAACTTGCGATGAGTATCTATCAGGTATATCAAAGCGATACAATTTCAACGATAGAGAAAAATCCGTATGACTTGGTTTATGATGTACGCGGGGTCGGCTTTAATAAAGCAGACACTTTAGCTAAAAATTTGGGTATTGCCTTTGATGCACCTGAACGTCTTAAAGCAGGAGTGCTGTATACGATTGAAGAAGAGTGTATCAAACAAGGGCACACCTATTTGCCTAAAGACTATGTCATCGAAACTTCGCTTGCGATGCTCAGCGGCAGTTACAATGAACAGATTGAACCAGATTTGTTAGAACAGATGATTACAGAACTTACAGAAGAAAGCAAGTTGATTGAAGCGGATGAAACGTTATCTGTCCCAAGTTTGTATTATTCTGAAATGAAAAGTGTTCAAAATTTATATCGCATTCAATCTCATCAAACGAAGCTGATAGATATCGAACAATCTGATTTGCAGATGCATATCGGTGAAATCGAAGAAATGAACGATGTGAATTATGCAACGTCACAAAAAGAAGCGCTTGAGACAGCTATTAATTCCAAGGTGATGTTGTTAACCGGCGGTCCTGGGACAGGAAAAACAACTGTTATTAAAGGTATTGTTGAATTATATGCGGAGATACACGGTTTATCGCTCGATTATGGCGATTATGATGAAGATGATTATCCTGTTGCACTCGCTGCACCGACAGGCAGAGCAGCCAAACGGCTTCAAGAATCTACAGGTTTAGAAGCGATGACCATTCATCGTTTGATCGGCTGGAGCCAAGATACAAAACCTGAAGATGTTCTAGAAAATGAAATCACCGCAAAATTGATTATTATTGATGAAATGTCGATGGTCGATACATGGCTCTTCCATCAATTTTTAAATGCGGTACCGATTGATGCTCAAATTATCTTAGTCGGCGATGAAGACCAATTGCCGTCTGTCGGACCTGGACAAGTATTTAAAGATTTAATTGATGCTAAAGTGATTCCACGTGTCAATTTAACGGAAGTCTATCGTCAGCAAGATGGATCAAGTATTATCGAATTGGCACATAAGATGAAATTAGGACAGCCGATTGATATTACACAGCGTTTTCACGATAGAAGCTTTATTCCATGTACAGCAGAACAAATTCCGGATGTTGTCAATAAAGTAGTCAGCTCTGCAGTCAAAAAAGGCTATGATATGAGCGATATTCAAGTACTGGCACCGATGTATCGCGGCAGTGCGGGCATCAAACGGCTGAACAAAGTGCTGCAAGATATATTGAACCCTAAAGAAGATGATGCGAGAGAGATTGAGTTTGGTGAAGCGGTCTTTAGAAAAGGCGATAAAGTACTGCAGCTGGTCAATCGTCCGAATGATAATATCTTTAACGGTGATATCGGTGTGATTATCGGCATCTTCTGGGCGAGAGAAAATGAATTGAATAAAGATATTTTGGTCGTTGATTTTGAAGGCAATGAGATTACATTTACCAAACAAGATATGATGGAATTAACACATGCTTATTGTACATCGATTCATAAAGCACAAGGTTCTGAATTCCCGATTGTCATCATGCCGATTGTTAAACAATATTATCGTATGCTGCAGCGTCCCATTATTTATACAGGATTGACACGTGCTAAGCAATCACTCGTCTTCCTCGGCGACAGCCAAGCATTTGATATCGGTATGAAGACATATGGTCAAGTACGTATGACGCGTCTTGCACAACTGCTAAGAGATTACTTCGGTGCTGAAGGTGATGAAGATGCAGCTTCTGATACAGATGATTCAACTAGTGAAGAAAAAAGCGAATCATCAGCACCAGCAGGACATAAAGTTGTTGCTCTGACAGAGGAGACAATCTATGACATTGATCCGATGATAGGTGTCGGCGATGTAACACCTTATACATTTAATCAATCTAAATAATCGTGAAGCTATGAGATTTAGTTGACTTTTTGGATGTGTCAGACTAAAATAAAATTAATTCGCATAAAGCCGAGTAAGCAAAGACTATGGTGAAGAGAGATACCGGCAGGTGAAAGGTATCGCATAGCTTGCTGAACGCTACTTTATGTCAGTCCGTATAAAACATTGAGTGATGTGATTCGTTGATAATCGCATAACTAGGGTGGTACCGCGATGCATTCGTCCCTTTGTGGATGGATGCATTTTATTTTGCGTTCTAAGCATGCGTGATACGGAAATTGAACAACAATGCACAATTAGGAGTGAGGTTATTTATGAAACAGCTAAAAGCAAGTGAAATCAGACAAAATTTCATTGATTACTTTAAAGAACAAGGACATATGGTAGAACCTTCTGCACCGTTAGTACCGATTGATGATGATTCTTTACTTTGGATCAACTCAGGTGTTGCGACACTTAAAAAATATTTTGACGGCCGTGAAATCCCGAAAAAACCGCGTATCGTCAACTCTCAAAAAGCGATTCGTACCAACGATATTGAAAATGTCGGCTTTACAGCACGCCACCATACATTCTTTGAAATGTTAGGCAACTTCTCTATCGGCGATTACTTTAAACGAGAAGCAATTGAATTTGCTTGGGAATTCTTAACAAGCGATCGCTGGATGGGTATGGAACCTGAAAAATTATATGTAACGATTCACCCTGAAGATATAGAAGCATATGATTTATGGCACGATGTCATCGGATTAGATGAAAGCCGTATAATTCGTATCGAAGGCAACTTCTGGGATATCGGGGAAGGCCCATCAGGTCCGAACACAGAGATTTTCTATGACCGCGGACCAGAATACGGCAAAGAAGATCCTGCTGAAGAAATGTATCCAGGCGGCGAAAACGAACGTTATTTAGAAGTATGGAACTTAGTATTCAGTGAGTTCAACCATAACAAAGATCATACGTATACACCGCTTCCTAATAAAAATATTGATACCGGCATGGGCTTAGAGCGTATGGCTTCTATTGCTCAAAATGTACGTACAAACTATGAAACTGACTTATTTATGCCGATTATTGAAGAAGTAGAACGTATTTCTGGTAAAAAATATCAAGAAAAAGAAGCACAAGATGTTGCTTTCAAAGTTATTTCTGACCATATCAGAACAATTGCTTTTGCGATCGGCGATGGTGCATTGCCTGCTAACGAAGGCCGCGGCTATGTATTGCGTCGTTTATTACGCCGTGCAGTACGTTTCAGTCAGTCATTAGACATCAACAAACCATTTATGTATGAACTTGTTGATACAGTGGCAGATATTATGGAACCGTATTATCCAGAAGTAAAACAAAAAGCAGACTTCATCAAACGTGTCATCAAATCAGAAGAAGAACGCTTCCACGAAACATTGGAAGAAGGTTTGAACATTTTAAATGAATTGACTAAAACTGCTAAACAAGGCGATAAAGTCATCAACGGTAAAGATGCTTTCAAACTTTATGACACATACGGTTTCCCAATCGAATTAACAGAAGAAATCGCACAAAACGAAGGCTTAACAGTCGATATGGCAACTTTCGAACAAGAAATGCAGCAGCAAAGAGACCGTGCACGTCAAGCACGTCAAAACTCACAATCTATGCAAATTCAAAGCGAAGTGCTTAAAAACATCACTACTGAAAGCGAGTTTGTTGGTTATGATGTTATGGATCAGCACACAACACTTACTGACTTGATTTATAACGGTGAAAAAGTGGAACAAGCAGAAGCTGGAGAAACAGTTTACTTTGTTTTAAAACAAACACCATTCTACGCTGTCAGCGGCGGACAAGTTGCGGATAATGGTACAGTCGGCAATGACAACTTTGAAATCGAAGTAACAGAAGTCACAAAAGCACCGAACGGTCAAAATCTGCACAAAGGTGTAGTACAGTTCGGTCAAGTCACAGCAGGTGCTGAAGTAGAAGCTTCCGTTAATCATGAAGAACGCCGAGACATTACGAAAAACCACAGTGCAACACACTTATTGCATGCTGCGCTGAAAGAAGTATTAGGCGATCATGTTAACCAAGCAGGTTCTTTAGTTGAAGGCGAACGTTTGCGTTTTGACTTCTCTCACTTTGGTCCTGTGAATAAAGATGAATTAGAAAAAATCGAACGCCGTGTGAATGAAGAAATCTGGAAAGGTATTAATGTCACAATTAAAGAAATGCCGATTGAAGAAGCCAAAGCATCAGGTGCAATGGCATTATTCGGAGAAAAATACGGCGATATCGTTCGCGTTGTAGATATGGCACCATTCTCAATCGAATTATGCGGCGGTATTCATGTTAAAAACACATCTGAAATCGGATTGTTTAAAATCGTCAGCGAATCGGGTACAGGTGCTGGTGTAAGACGTATTGAAGCTTTAACAGGCAAAGCAGCATTCTTATATCTTGAAGACATCCAAGATAAATTCAATACAGTTAAAGACCAAGTCAAAGCGAAATCTGATGATCAAGTTGCTGAAAAAGTTGAACATGTGATTGACAGTGAAAAACAATTGCATAAACAACTAGAACAGCGCAATCAAGAAATTACAGCACTTAAAATGGGCAATATCGATGACCAAGTCGAAGACATCAATGGTCTTAAAGTGTTAGCATTGCAAGTAGACGCTGATAATGCAAAAGGCTTAAGACAAACAATGGATGACTTCAAATCTAAATTGCAAGATGCAGTGATTATCTTAGCAAGTGATGTCGGCGGTAAAGTTGCATTGGTTGCGACAGTGCCTAAATCAGAAACAGATAAAGTCAAAGCAGGCGACATTATTAAAGAAATGGCTCCGATTGTCGGAGGCAAAGGCGGCGGACGCCCTGATATGGCCCAAGGCGGCGGCAGCGACCCTAGCAAGATAACAGAGTCATTACAATTCATTAAAAACTATATTAAATCTCTATAATCTCCTTGCACTCTCATGTAGAATAGAGATGTATCAGCCTACTATAGTATAAGGAGTGTGTAATGATATGAATAATTTCGACAAAACGATGCGTTTTAATATTGACGAAGTGCCAAAAGATGATGTTAAATCCGTGCTGACAAATGTGTATAATACGCTTGAAGAACGTGGTTACAATCCAGTAAACCAAATTGTAGGTTACTTGCTGTCAGGTGATCCGGCATACATTCCACGCCACAATGAAGCGAGAAATCAAATCAGAAGAATTGATCGCGACGACATTATGGAAGAACTTGTTTCTTACTACTTGAAAGTATCTGATCAAGATTAATTTATGTTAAAACATAAAATTATCGGATTAGATGTCGGCAGCAAAACAGTCGGCGTTGCTGTCAGCGATTTAATGGGTTGGACTGCTCAAGGCTTAGATACACTCCGAATCAATGAAGAAGAAAATGAATTAGGTATAGACCGATTGGCAGAAATCATCAAAAAAGAAGACGCAGATACTGTCGTCATAGGTTTGCCGAAAAACATGAATAATTCTATTGGATTTAGAGGCGAAGCTTCGATAAAATACAAAGAAGCACTGCTAGAAGCATTACCGGATATTAATGTGGTAATGTGGGATGAACGCCTTAGTACAATGGCTGCTGAAAGGTCATTGCTGGAAGCGGATGTTTCCAGAAAAAAACGGAGTCAAGTGATTGATAAAATGGCTGCTGTTTTTATCTTGCAAGGTTATTTAGATTCACTTTAATTTACCGTAAAAGGAGAGTTATTTATGTCAGAACAAAATCATAATCAAGATGCAGAATTACAAATCAATAACGATGAGGAATTATTAACATTATACGATGAAGACGGTAATGAAGTATTATATCGCAAAGTCTTAGAATTCTATCATCCTGGATTTGAAAAAGAATATGTTATTTTAGCTGAAGAAGGCGATACTTCAGACGATGATGACATGATTGAATTGATTCCTATGATTAACGTACCAGATGATTCTGGCGACGGTGGTAAATTCTTACCAGTTGAAACAGAGGAAGAGTGGGACATGATTGAAGAAATCGTGAACACTGAAATGGAATAAATGAGCAGTTTGAAGCGGAGGAGCTACCTCCGCTTTTTCTATGCACTCCACTATCAACATAGAAGTTTTTTAACTAAGGTATAACTTTGAAAATTAATTAGCAGATATTTACTTTGAGTACTTAATATTCAACAAGATATATGGTAAAATATGTAAAGTTAATTTATGAAAAGTGCAGTGTTAAATAAGATAAGAATCAGTCAAAAAACGACTGATTTATTTTTATTGAACCAGCACTCAGTATGGATAAAGGAAGAGAAACATGAGTAAAAATGAAAGTTATTTAGTCGCTTTATCACAAAAGCATCCGCACAAGTTAGAAGCGCTCAGACCCTATGCAATAGAACATGAGGTGCCGATTATTCATCCTTTATCATTAGATATGGTTAAACAATTGATACGTATTCATCAGCCCAAACATATCTTAGAAATTGGTACTGCAATCGGATACAGTGCGATGCATTTTGCGTCAGTCGATCCTGATATCCGTATTACTACGATTGAGCGAAATGACGATATGTATCAGCAAGCGAAACAAAATATCGCAGACTACGGCTATCAAGAACAAATCGAAATCATCTTTGAAGATGCCAGAGAAGCATTTGATGCAGTAGGAGATCGACAATTAGATATGATCTTCATCGATGCGGCCAAAGCACAAACGAAGAAGTTCTTTGAACTGTATACGCCGCTGCTTAAAACAGGCGGTCTCGTCGTGATTGATAATATTTTATACCACGATTTTGTGGCTGATATTGATGTAGTAAGAAGCAGAAATGTCAGACAGATGGTTAAGAAAATACAAAAATTCAACACTTGGTTAAATGATAACGAAGCGTATCACACTAACTTTTTAGATATAGAAGACGGCTTAGCAATAGCTGTAAAAGGAGAGTCGAAATGACAGAATTATTAGTGACACCGAAGTCGGTAGATCATATTGAAACTTTAATTTACAGAGGCGCTGATGCATTTGTGATTGGCGAACAAAAGTTCGGTTTGCGTTTAGCAGGCGAATTTGACAGAGAAGCAATGAAAGAAGCAGTTGAAATGATTCATGCACACGGCAAAAAAGCATATGCTGCTGTGAATGGTATTTTCCATAATTATCACCTCAATGCTTTAGAAGACTATATTCAATTCTTGCATGAAATCAAAGTAGACAGAATTATCTTCGGCGACCCTGCAGTTGTGATGTATGTAAAAGAACAAGCGAACCCTATTCCTTTGAACTGGGACGCTGAAACATTAGTTACCAATTACTTCCAATGCAACTACTGGGGTAAACGCGGTGCTAAAAGAGCAGTATTAGCACGCGAATTAAGCTTAGAAGAAATTTTGCATATCAAAGAAAATGCAGATGTTGAAATTGAAGTACAAGTACATGGTATGACTTGTATGTTCCAATCTAAACGTATGCTGCTCGGCAACTATTTTACATTCCAAGAGCGTCAAATGAAGATTCAGCGTGATGAAGAGACAGAAAATGATTTATTGCTGTATGATGAAGAACGAGAAAATCAATATCCGGTCTTTGAAGATTATAACGGCACACATATTATGTCTCCGAACGACATTTGTTTGATTGAAGAGTTAGAGCCGTTGTTTGAAGCGGGTATCGACAGTATTAAAATAGATGGCGTCTTGCATTCTGAAGAATATATTAACGAATGTACAGAACAATACAGAGAAGCTATTGATTTATATAATGATGATCCGGAATCTTATGAAGACCAGAAATTCTTCTTGCTCGATGCGATTGAACAAATCCAACCAGCACATCGACCATTTGACGAAGGTTTCTTATTCAAGCATACCGTATATTAAGGAGGAATTATCTTGGTTACTCAAGTTAAAGAAATGAAAACAAAATCTAAACGCCAAGTGAAAAAACCTGAATTATTGGCACCAGCCGGCAACTTAGAAAAACTGAAAATTGCAGTACATTACGGTGCAGATGCTGTATTTTTAGGCGGTCAAGAGTACGGTTTGCGTTCAAATGCTGATAATTTCACAATGGAAGAGATTAAAGAAGGCGTTGAATTTGCAGCAAAATACGGTGCTAAAATCTATGTTACGACTAACATCATTGCACATGATGAAAACATGGAAGGATTAGAAACGTATTTGAAAAATCTAGAAGCTACAGGTGCAACAGGCATTATCGTAGCGGACCCGTTAATCATTGAAACATGTAAAAGCGTAGCACCGCGCTTAGAAATCCATTTATCAACTCAACAATCTTTAAGCAACTATAAAGCAGTTGAATATTGGAAAGAAGAAGGTTTGGACCGTGTAGTATTAGCACGTGAAACCGGTGCGATGGAAATGAAAGAAATGAAAGAAAAAGTGGATATCGAAATCGAAGCCTTTATCCACGGTGCAATGTGTATTGCCTATTCAGGCCGCTGTACATTAAGCAATCATATGACAGCCAGAGACTCAAACCGCGGAGGTTGCTGCCAAAGCTGCCGCTGGGATTATGATTTATTAGAAGTAGAAGAAAACGGCGACTTGGACTTATACTACAAAGAAGGCAAGGTCGTACCGTTTGCGATGAGTCCTAAAGACTTGAAATTAATCGAATCTATCCCGAATATGATGGATATCGGCATCGATTCATTGAAAATCGAAGGCCGTATGAAATCTATTCATTACATTGCGACAGTTGTATCTGTCTACCGCAAAGTCATTGATGCTTATGCTGAAGATCCGGATAACTTTAAAATCAAACCTGAATGGCTGATTGAGCTGGACAAATGTGCCAACAGAGACACTGCTTCATCATTCTTTGAAGGTACACCAGGTTATCAACAGCAAATGTTCGGCAATGAATCGAATAAAAAGACACCGTATGATTTCTGCGGTTTAGTCTTAGATTATGACAAAGAAACTAAAATTGCGACGGTACAACAGCGCAACCACTTCAAACCAGGACAAGAAATTGAGTTCTTCGGCCCTGAAATTGATGGTTTCACACAAGTGGTTGAAGCGATTTATGATGAAGAAGGCAATGAATTAGATGCTGCGCGCCATCCGCTCCAAATCGTTCAGTTTAAAGTAGACCATGATATTTATCCAAACAACATGATGCGAAAGGAAATCGGATAATGAAAGCAACAACAATTATAGGCATTGCAGGCGGGTCTGGTTCAGGCAAAACATCAGTTACGAATGAAATTCTTCATAATTTAGAAGGTCATAGTGTTGCATTAATTGCACAAGACTACTATTATAAAGACCAATCGCATCTTACATTCGAAGAACGCTTGAAAACGAATTATGATCATCCGTTTGCGTTCGACAATGATTTATTGATTCAAAACTTGATTGATTTGCGCAACGGCATTCCTGTAGAGGTTCCGACATATGATTATGTCAATCATACGAGAAGCGCTGAAACCATTGCATTTCAACCAAAAGATGTTATTATCGTAGAAGGAATATTTGCACTTGAAAACAAAACATTACGTGATTTAATGGATGTTAAGATTTATGTCGATACAGATGCGGATTTGCGTATCTTAAGACGCTTGATGCGCGATACTAAAGAACGCGGTCGTTCTATGGAGTCTGTCATTGAACAATATATGACAGTCGTGCGTCCGATGCACAATCAATTCATAGAACCGACGAAAAAGTATGCGGATATTATTATCCCTGAAGGCGGCAGCAATAAAGTCGCTATCGACATAATGACAACAAAAATCCAATCTTTAATAAAAAATCAATAGGAACACTTGAGTAAAGGAAGATGACAATATGGAAAACCAAAAACAATATCCAATGACCCAAGAAGGTTTTGAAAAGCTAGAACAAGAACTTGAAGAGTTAAAGACGGTTAAACGTCCTGAAGTTGTAGAAAAAATCAAAGTTGCACGTTCTTTCGGCGACCTTTCAGAGAACTCTGAGTACGATGCAGCTAAAGATGAACAAGGTTTCATCGAACAAGATATCCAACGTATTGAACATATGATCCGCAATGCGCTGATCATTGAAGATACAGGCGACAACAATGTTGTTCAAATCGGGAAAACTGTTACATTTGTAGAGATTCCTGATGGTGAAGAAGAAGTTTACCAAATTGTCGGTTCTGCTGAAGCGGATGCTTTCAACGGCAAAATTTCTAACGAATCACCAATCGCTAAAAGTTTAATCGGAAAACATTTAGACGACGAAGTGCGTGTACCACTACCAAACGGTGCAGAAATGAAAGTTAAAATTACTAATATTCAATCACAATAATTATGAAATAAAGTAATCGTGTTTGGATTGCTTAATAAAATGATGACGGTTGGCGATACTTTTTCTGTTTGAAACACACTTTCAATAAGCAAAAGTAAAGCGCCAACCTTTTTTTGTGGATTAAAGCTTTGTTGCAATGTGTTTGGTCGTTGCGACTGGCAAATTATGATAAAATATCACTGATAGTTAATTTGAAAGGGGAAATGACGATGATTGGTATCATTGGCGCAATGGAAGAAGAGATTATGATTTTAAGAGATAACATCACACATCTCGAAGAAATCACGATTGCCCATGTTAAGTTTTATAAAGGTCAGCTCAACAATAAAGATGTTGTCCTGACACTCAGCGGTATTGGCAAAGTCAATGCCAGTATTTCAACAGCATTGCTGATTAACGAATTTTCACCGGACGCTATTTTAAATACAGGTTCAGCAGGTGCACTTGATCATTCATTGAATATCGGAGATGTACTAATCGGTACAAAAGCAATGTATCATGATGCAGATGCACGTGCTTTCGGTTACGAATTAGGTCAGATTCCAAATATGCCGTTAGCGTATGAAGCAGATAATGATTTGGCTGAACTTGCACAAGCTGTCATCGAGAAGCAGCAGCTGACAGGCCGCTTAGGTCTCATTGTCAGCGGCGATAGTTTTATTGGCGAAGTCAAACAGCGCGAACATATTAAAGCACATTTCCCTGAAGCTATGGCAGTAGAAATGGAAGCAACAGCAATTGCACAGACTTGCTACCAATTCAAAGTACCGTTTATTGTGACAAGAGCAGTGTCTGATTTAGCAAATGGCGAAGCTAACGTAACGTTTGATGAATTTATTGGAAAAGCAGCGAAATCATCAAGTGAAATTGTATTACAAATGTTGAAATCTTTATAAGGATAAGGTGAATTGTTGTATGGGAATCTTAAGTAAAAACTTTATGCCGAATGCCTATGTGCAGTCTATACATGAAATTGATTTTGATAAGTTAGCAGATAACGGTATTAAAGGTGTCATTACTGATTTAGATAACACTTTAGTCGGTTGGGATGTTGCAGATCCGACACCTGCTGTGATTCATTGGTTTAATATGCTTAATGAAAAAGGCATTAAAGTCACAGTAGTGTCTAATAACCACCAAAACAGAGTATCAAGCTTCTGCCAACCGTTAAAAGTCAATTACATTTTCGAAGCAAGAAAACCGATGGGCAAAGCATTTAAACATGCGGCAGACCGTATGGGGTTAAAACCAGAAGAAACAGTGGTCATCGGCGATCAAATGCTGACGGATGTATTCGGAGGCAACCGCCGCGGTATGTATACAGTAATGGTAGTACCTGTTAAGAAAACAGACGGCTTTGTGACGAAATTCAATCGTATTATCGAAAGACGTCTGCTCAACAGATATAAAAGAAAAGGCTATATTAAGTGGGAGGAAAATTGATTGACAGAAACGAGCAAATGTATCGGATGCGGCGCTGAACTTCAAGCTGACGATCCGAAAAAACCCGGTTATGTCCCTGCGCATAATCTGCATAAAGAAGATGTAATCTGCCAGCGTTGTTTCAGATTGAAAAATTATAATGAAATCCAAGATGTCGGTATGGATAGCGAAGACTTCTTAGACTTGCTGAATAATTTAGCAGATAAAAAGGGACTCGTTGTTAATGTTGTGGATGTCTTCGACTTTGAAGGTTCATTTATCAATGCATTAAAACGTATTGTCGGCAACAAGAAAGTCATCTTAGCTGCTAACAAAGTGGATTTGCTGCCGAAACAAATCAATAAACGCCGTGTTAAAGAATGGTTGAAGAAATCAGCACGCAAATATGGTTTAGAAGCAGAAGAGGTTGTTTTGATTTCAGCTGAAAAAGGCTATGCTATCAATGACCTGTTAGAAGCGATTCAAAAACATCGCAGCAATGACGATGTCTATATCGTCGGTACAACTAATGTCGGCAAATCTACTTTAATCAACAAATTAATCGAACAAAGCGTAGGGGAAAAGAATGTCGTTACGACATCAAGGTTCCCAGGTACAACATTGGATTTAATCGATATCCCATTAGACGATACGTCATTTATGTACGATACACCAGGTATTATCCAAGACCATCAAATGACACATTATGTATCAGAAAAAGAATTAAAACAGATTATGCCGAATAAAGAAATTAAACAACGTGTTTATCAATTGAATGAAGGTCAAACATTATTCTTTGGAGGACTTGCACGTATTGATTATGTCTCAGGCGGCAAACGTCCTTTAGTATGCTACTTCTCTAATCAGCTGCATATTCATCGTACTAAGACTGAAAAAGCAAATGATTTATGGCGTACACAGCTTGGAGACTTATTAACACCTCCAGGCAATCGTGATGACTTTGATTTAAATGATATGAAAGCAGTCCGCTTAGAAACGGGTAAAGAGAAAAGAGATGTCATGATAGCGGGCTTAGGATTTATTACTATCGGTCCTGGCGCGAAAGTCATTGTCAGAGTACCGAAGTCTGTAGACGTAGTGCTAAGAAATTCTATCATGTAGCAGGTGATAATTATGAAATTTGCGGTTATCGGTCACCCTATCGACCACTCATTATCTCCCATCATGCATAATGCCAACTTTAAAGCATTAGGGCGTGATGACACTTATGAAGCATTGAATATTCCGCCCAAGCATTTTCATCTGATTAAAGAAATAATCAGCGAAAAGCAATTGGACGGCTTTAATATTACGATTCCGCATAAGGAAAGTATTATTCCTTATCTGGATGAAATCGATACACATGCTTCTAAGATAGGTGCAATTAATACAGTTAAAATACAAGATGGCAAATGGACAGGGTATAACACAGACGGCATCGGCTATGTTAAAGGCTTAAAACGTGTGTATCCAGATTTAGAGCATGCAAAAATTTTATTGCTTGGTGCCGGCGGTGCAAGCAAAGGATTAGCAGCGGCACTGAGTGAAATTGCGAACAAGCCGCTGACAGTTGCCAATCGTACGATGAAACGTTTCGATACTTGGGATTTAGAGGTCGAACAGTATACACTCAAAGAAGCAGAAGCAAATTTAGAACAATTTGATATTGTGATTAATACAACGCCCGCTGGGATGAATCATAACCAAGATGTTGTGATTTCATTAGATCAGTTAGCACCTGATACTTTAGTAAGTGATATCGTGTATATCCCAGAGAAAACACCGATACTTGCTTTAGCCGAAGCAAAAGGCAATTCTATCTATAATGGGTTGGATATGTTTGTGAATCAAGGTGCTGAGAGTTTCAAAATATGGAGCGGGGCAGAAGCGGATATTGAAGTAATGAAAAGTACAGTAATTGAACAATTAAAAAGGAGAAATTAAATGCTGACAGGTAAACAAAAAAGATTTTTAAGAAGCAAAGCACATCATGTTAACCCAACTTTCCAAATCGGAAAAGCGGGATTAAATGATAATATGATTGAGCAGCTGAATGAAATTTTAGAGAATAGAGAACTTATCAAGATTCATATCTTGCAAAATAACATGGATGATAAAAGCGAATTAGCACAAGCAGTCAGTGAAGCGACGCAAAGTGAATTGGTACAAGTAATCGGATCTATGATTGTGTTGTATAAAGAATCTGAAGAAAACAAACAGATTGAACTCCCATAATATGACAAATAAAATTGTCTTATACGGCGGCCAATTCAATCCGATTCATATTGCGCATATGGTTGCAGCAAGCGAAGTTTATCACCAATTGAAACCTGATCGCTTTCTCTTTTTGCCGAGTTATATGTCGCCGTTAAAAGCACATCGCACTGAATTAAATACAAAACACCGTATTGCGATGTTAAAGGCAGCAATCACGCAATTAGGCTTTGGAGAAATCTGCTTAGATGAGATAGAACGAGAAGGCCAAAGTTATACGTATGATACGCTGCAAGCGATAAAAACGGCACATCCAGATTCAGAACTCTATTTTGTGATTGGTACTGATCAGTACGATCAACTAGATAAATGGTATAAAATTGATGCATTGAAACAAATTGTAACGTTTGTCGTTGTGAACAGAGACAAAGCGGTTCAAGATGTTTCTAATGACATGATAGCAGTGAACATTCCTCGAATAGATATCAGCTCGTCTATGATCAGAACACGTGTTGCTGAAGGTGAATCTATTCAAGTGCTGGTTCCTGCAGAAGTGGAATCCTATATCAGAAAGGAGCGATTATATGAAAATTAATGAAGCGGTAAAACTTGTAGAAGAAAAACTGCCTAAAAAGCGTTATAAGCACTCTTTGCGTGTAGCAGAAACTGCTAAGCATTTAGCACAAATACACAAAGGAGATGTAGAAAAGGCAGAACTTGCAGGTGTTTTGCATGACTATGCAAAATATGATGATTTAAGTTCTATGTACCAGATTGTAGGACAATATAACTTAGATCAGGATTTATTAAGTTATGGTTCAGAAATTTTACATGGCCCAGTCTGTGCGGTTATTATGAAAGAGAAGTATGGTATCGATGACCAAGAAGTTTTAGATGCGATTCACTTCCATACGACAGGGCGTGCGCAAATGTCGAAAACAGAAAAAATTGTTTTCATTGCGGACTATATTGAGCCGAAAAGAACTATACCTGGTGTAGAAGACATAAGAGAGATGGCTGAACAGCCGGGCAACTTAGATAAAACTATTTATGAAATTTCTAAAAGAACCGTGTTATTTTTAATTGGCAATGATATCTCTGTGTACAAAGCGACGATTGATTGTTTAAATTACTACAATTTCAGTGATGAAAGAATAAAGGATGATTAAATGCAAACAGAACAAATTTTAGATTTGGCGGTAGAAGCTGTTGAAAGTAAAAAAGCAGAAGAAGTGATTTCTCTAAATTTAGAGGGCATCAATGATATGGCAGATTACTTTGTGATTTGTCATGGTAATAACGAGAGACAAGTACAGGCGATTGGGAGAGCGGTGAAAGAAGCGGCTGACAAAGCAGGCGTAGATATTACTGTCTTTGAAGGCCTGAGCGAAGCAAGATGGGTATTACTGGATTTATCTGGTATTATTGTCCACATCTTCCATAAAGACGAGCGCAGTTATTACAACATTGAAAAGCTCTATAGAGATGCACCGATGAAAACCTATGAGGAAGCTTACTAAATGGTTCAGTACCAAGGTTTTAGTCAATACTATGATGAATTAACACAAGATCAACCTTATGAACAATGGTTAGCTATTATACAGCAAGCTGCTTCAAAACGAGATTCTATTTTGGATATCGGTTGCGGAACCGGCAGCTTAACGCATTTATTAACAGATTTTAAGCATGTTACTGGTATGGATTTAAGCAGTGATATGCTAGCTGTTGCATCAAAAAAAGCATCGAATATCAGATGGATAGAAGGCGATATGACTGATTTTGATTTAGGTCAAACTTATGACGTCATTACAATCTTATGCGACTCATTGAATTATATTGCTGAAAAAGATCAAGTTGCAGCAACTTTTAATCATGTATACGAGCATTTGAATGACGATGGAACTTTCATCTTTGATGTGCATTCCACATACAAAATGGAGACCTTATTTGCAAATCATAGTTATATTGACGAGACAGAACATATCTTCTTAGGATGGGACGCTGTTAAAGGCGAGGAACCCTATAGTGTTTGGCATTATATGACATTCTTTGAGCTTCAAAATGATGGCAGCTATCATCGTTTTGATGAAGAACATTATCAAAGAACGTATCTGCGTGAGGACTATATTGATATGTTGGAAAATGCCGGCTTTAAGTCGATTTCAACCTTCTATGATTTTGATGTTGAGAATCAAGATGAACAAAGCGATCGTTTATTCTTCATTGTAAAAAAATAAAGTAAATTCACTCCTTGAAACGTTTGTTATACAAAGGAGTGAATTTTTTATGTTTGACCAATTAAAACATTATTATGAGCAATATAAGCAATACACCTGGTTAGCAGTAATTGGAATGTTGCTGCTGGTGGGTATCTTCTTATTTATCCATCCTAATGAAGAACCTGCACCAATAGAAGCCAAAGCTGCTGATAAACCTGCGCATGAGTATCAAAAAGGCACCAATAGTACTTTTGAAAAAGGAAAAGAAACCTCTGAACCTATTAAAACGAATGGTGGAAAAGTTAAAAATATTGTAGTGGATGTCAAAGGAGCGGTAGAGCATCCTAACATTTACGAGATGAAAGATAACCAAAGAGTTAAAGATGTACTGGATAAAGCAAAAATAACCTCCAAAGCTGATTTGACCCTGATAAATCTTTCGGAAAAGCTTACCGACCAAAAAATGATTGTCGTACCAGAAAAAGGACAAACAGTCTCAGATACAACAAGCACAAACGCTGCGGCTTCGTCCAAGCAATCTGGGAGTCCTCAGGCTAAGGTTAACTTGAATAGTGCTAAAGAAAGCGAATTGACTACTGTTAACGGATTAGGGCCATCTAAGGCAAAAGCAATCATAGAGTACAGAGAATCAAAAGGTTCATTTAATAGTGTAGACCAATTAAAAAACGTTAAAGGCATAGGTGAAAAATCATTTGAAAAGCTAAAGGATTATTTCACAGTTTAGAGATAATGATTTATTAAAATGCCTTTTTGTAATAAAATAGTATTGTTATATAACAATGGAGGTGCAAAACGTGGACAGAATAAAATGGGAAGAGTACTTTATGGCGCAAAGTCATTTGCTTTCACTTCGTTCTACGTGCACTAGACTCTCTGTCGGTGCAACAATTGTAAAAGATAATAGAATCATTGCAGGAGGTTATAACGGCTCTGTAGCAGGCGAAGTACACTGTATTGATGAAGGCTGCTTAATGGAAGATGGTCATTGTATCAGAACAATTCATGCAGAAATGAATGCCTTATTGCAATGTGCGAAACAAGGGGTTTCTACAGAAGGGGCAACAATCTATGTAACACATTTCCCTTGCTTGAATTGCACTAAATCCATTATTCAAGCTGGTATTAAACAAATTTACTACGCCAAAGATTATCACAACCATGATTACGCAATTCAACTGCTTAAACAATCAGGAATTGAATATAAAAAGATACCATTTGATGCTGATCAAGTTGCAGAATTTTTAACTAAGAAGTGATAGATATTTGATATATATTGCACTTGCATTTTTAGACGGCATCTTATTGATTTATAATAAGCCGCTTGCTTACATGCTTGCTGGCTTATTATTATTCATAATTACAAAAAGAAAGCTTCCAATATTATTAACTATAGTTATATTATGTCAACCCATAATAAGTTATACGATTTTTTCTAGCCATATTTCAAATAAATCCCAAAATTTAATGTGGTTTAAGACTTCAAAACCTTTTAAAGGGCATTTAGTCCTTCAACATTTGCAAATAAAGAAGGAAAAATATGCAGAATCAAATGTTAAAATTCGAGATTTTCCCGTAAAATTGACTTACTTTCCCAAAAATCCTGCGGAAATAAACAAATTAAAGGGGATGACTGCTAATCTAGACTGCTATATAGAAGGCCAATTTAAAGTTGATCCGGACTTTAATGATGCAATATCTTTAATCGTAAAGAAATTAGACTATGCATCATGTAAGCCGGTAAAATCCCATTCTTTGGAATCATTAATAGCACAACATAAGTTTTATTCTCTTGATCGTCTCAAACTCTATTCTCCGCATTGGCAAAATACATTTGCGATGATTACAGGTGATGTAAGTTATATTAGTCCAAGTGAATTAGAAACTGATAAGGAACTTGGTATTTATCATTTGCTCGCAGTAAGCAGCTCTCATGTTGTTGTCATTGCGTCAATTTTCTATTTTGTATTTAATAGACTCTCTATTTCTCTTATCTTTATCAAGTTTATTATTATTACAGTATTATTGTTATTTGCTTACTATACTGATTTTGCGCCAAGTGCATTACGAGCCATTTTATGTATGAGCTTAGTGATGATACTTCCAAAAAAGTTTTACCATTCTCTAATTGATATCTTATGTACTGTATTTTTATTTCTATGCATCGTTAACCCTGATATTGTATTAGATATCGGCTTTCAATTTTCATTTTTAATTACATGCTTTATATTATTATCCTCACCAGCACTTAAAAATAAATCCACTTTATTTACCATGTTTATCATGACATTGATTGCACAATTCGGTTCTTTTTTGATTAGCGCTTATCATTTCAACCAAATTCAATGGATTGGATTTGTTTCCAACTTTATATTTATTCCTTTTTATTCGTTTATTTTATTTCCGCTTGCTATTTTTACTTATTTTTATTATCAGTGGCTCCCGTCGAATACGTTACTTAATTTGATGATAGTTAAATTATATGCCATTCATGATCAGTTACTTATTCCTTTGTTCAAGTACTTAGTGCGATTTCGCTGGTTCATAGGTGAGATGAATGGTTTTCTCATTATAATGACACTCGTTTGGTTGATTGTCTTGCTGGTGTTAACAACCAATTCTAAGATTAAAGCAGCTTTGATTTTATTTGTGGTTGGAAGTGTTATTCTCACGTACATTGCATCTATCCCACACACTAGATTTACTGCACTGAATGTGGGACAAGGCGATGCATTTTTATTTGAAACTCGACATAGACAACGTATTTTAATCGACACAGGAGGTAAAGCGCAAAATGAAAATCAATTGTTTGATTTTAACTCGAATAATTCAAATGATTCTCATTCCATCAGCAAGTTTCATATTTTGCCTACATTAAGAAAAAGGGGAATCTCGTCACTTGATTATGTCATAGTGACACATCCGCACGCAGATCATATTGGAGAGCTTCATTATGTAATGACTCACGTGCACGTTAAAAATTTGATTGTTAACTTTAAAAGTTTTCCTGTTTCTTCTTTAATGCAGCTTCATGGATTATGTCATCAAAACAAGGCGCAATTAATAGACGTTAATACAATAAAATCTTTACGTTTAGGTGAAAATAAAATCACATTTTATGATACTGCCTTAACGCAAAGCAAAGACTTAAATGATCATTCAATCATTGCATTAATTCAAACCAAAAAATATAACATTTTAACGACAGGAGATGCTACTGCTAAAAACGAAAATCTGTTACTGCAAAAATACAAATTACCTAAAATTGATATTTTAAAGGTGGGCCATCATGGCAGCCAAACGAGTAACAGTGTTACGTACATCAATACAGTTCATCCGACTTACAGTATAATTTCCAGCGGCAAAAACAATGTGTATAAACTACCGAATAAAAATATATTAAAACGTTTAAAAGACGTCCGTTCAATGATTTACGACACTCAAAAAAATGGTGAAGTGACTTTTAATTTAGATCACAATATAGAAGTCATCACGCAAAATCAATAGGAATGGTGTCATATTAATACAAATGCTATAATACTAAAGTATGCTAATTTTGAGAGGTGCCAGTTGTGGAAAATAATATTATTACAATTTACGGTGAAGTACCTGAGCTAATTGATAAAAAGACAAATGAGCTTACACAACAATATTTGCAAACAGATAAAGATGACTTTAACTTTGCAAGTTTTAATTTAAACGAAACAGAAATCAGTGTATGTATTGAAGAAGCAATGACTTTACCTTTTTTCTCAGATGAAAAAGCAGTTGTGATTAAAAATGCTTATGTATTTACTGGTGAAAAGGGCAGTAAAGATGTTACGCACAATCTAGAGCAGCTGCAAGAATTTATTGAAAAGTTCGATGGACCCTCACTTGTAATATTTGAAGTATATAACCAAAAATTAGACGAGCGTAAGAAGCTTGTGAAAACTTTAAAAAAGCATTCAAAGCTGATTAAAATAGAGCAAATGTCTGAAGAAGAATTGAAGAATTGGATTAAAACATCTTTGAATGAACAATATAAAGACATTAAGCAAGATGCGTTAAACCTTTTTATTGATTTAACAGGTATTAATTTCAACTTGGTAAAGCAAGAGTTGGATAAAATCATTTTATATTTAGGGGATCGACCTACAATTACAAAGCAGGATGTTGAAACGATTGTAAATAGAAGTTTGGAACAAAATGTATTTCTATTAACTGATTATATTCAACAAGGTAAGAAACCAGAAGCTGTAAATTTGGTGAATGATTTAATCACCATGAAAGAAGAGCCAATCAAGTTATTGGCATTAATAGCAAGTAATTTCAGATTGTACTACCAATGTAAAATTTTAGCGAAAAAAGGGTATTCTCAACAACAGATTGCTAAAACAGTCAGTGTACATCCATTCAGAGTTAAATTAGCTTTAAGAGCATCAAGACAATATGATTTAAGACATTTAATGCAAATCATGAATGCATGTGCTGAAACTGACTACAAACTTAAATCTTCTTATATGGATAAACAATTGATATTGGAACTTTTTATTTTGTCCATATAAAAAAAGTTCAAGCCAAGAGCTTGAACTTTTTCATTATTTAGCTGCAACCATCAATTGTGATTTTACGCGGTCAGCTTTATTTGAGTGGATTAAGTTAGCTTGTGCTGCTTTATCAACTTTTTTCACAGCGATACGTACTAATTCTTCTTTGTTATCAGCGTTTTCAGCGATAGCTGTTTTCGCACGTTTAACTGCAGTACGCATAGCATTTTTTTGAGAAATATTTTGTGCTTCAGCTTTGTTAGTTGTTTTAACACGTTTAATAGCAGATTTAATATTTGGCATCGAATGTCACCTCCTATAGTGATCTATGCTCATCAAATAAATATTTGATTACAACAAGAAATATTTTATCAAATGTACTATTAAACTGCAATCATTTATTTTTAAAGAGGCTTTTAACAAGCGCAGATTTACAGTAAAATAGAGTCTGACAATAAATGTACAATAAATTGCCATTAGTTGCAATTATGGGGCAAACACGTTATTATATCAAAGAATATCATACATAATGCTCTATTGAATATTATGAAAGCGAGTAGATAGAATGAATAATCAAGAACGGTTAAACCGACAAGAAAATATTAGAAACTTTTCTATCATTGCCCACATTGACCATGGGAAGTCAACTTTGGCTGATAGAATTTTAGAAAATACAAAAAGTGTAGAAACAAGAGAGATGCATGCGCAATTATTAGACTCAATGGATTTGGAAAGAGAACGCGGTATTACGATTAAATTAAACGCAGTTCGATTGAAATATGAAGCAAACGACGGCAACAGTTATATTTTCCATCTTATCGATACACCAGGACACGTCGACTTTACTTATGAGGTATCACGTTCTCTAGCAGCTTGTGAAGGGGCAATATTAGTAGTAGATGCTGCTCAAGGTATTGAAGCACAAACTTTAGCTAACGTGTATCTTGCATTAGATAACGACTTAGAATTGCTTCCTGTCGTAAACAAAATCGATTTGCCGGCTGCAGAACCAGAAAGAGTTAAACAAGAATTAGAAGATGTCATTGGTTTAGACCAAGATGAAGTAGTTTTAGCAAGTGCTAAATCCAACATCGGTATTGAAGATATCTTAGAAAAAATTGTTGAAGTTGTTCCGCCTCCGCAAGGTGATCCTGAAGCTCCATTAAAAGCATTGATTTTCGACTCTGAATACGATGCATATCGCGGTGTCATTTCATCTATCCGTATTATCGACGGTGTTGTAAAAGCCGGTGATAAAATTAAAATGATGGCTACAGGCAAAGAATTCGAAGTTACAGAAGTAGGTATCAATACACCGAAACAATTGCCGGTTGAAGAATTAACTGTCGGAGATGTTGGTTACATTATCGCCAGCATTAAAAATGTAGACGACTCACGTGTGGGGGATACTATTACACATGCTGAGAGACCAGCTGCAGAACCTTTAAAAGGTTATAAGAAAATGAATCCGATGGTATTCTGCGGACTTTTCCCGATTGATAATAAAAATTATAACGACCTAAGAGAAGCATTAGAGAAACTTCAATTAAACGATGCTTCTTTAGAATTCGAACCTGAAACATCTCAAGCATTAGGATTCGGGTTCCGTACAGGTTTCTTAGGTATGCTGCACATGGAAATTATCCAAGAGCGTATCGAAAGAGAATTCGGTATTGAGCTTATTGCTACGGCACCATCTGTTATTTATGAATGTGTCTTGAAAAATGGAGACAAAAAAATTGTTGATAACCCTGCTCAAATGCCTGAGCGTGATCAAATTGAAAAAATTTACGAACCATACGTTAAAGCAACTATGATGGTACCTAGTGATTATGTCGGTGCTGTAATGGAACTCTGCCAACGTAAACGCGGTCAATTTATCAATATGGATTACTTAGATGATATTCGAGTAAATATTATTTATGATATTCCATTATCAGAAGTTGTATTCGACTTCTTCGACCAATTAAAATCAAACACTAAAGGTTATGCATCATTTGATTACGAATTGATTGGTTATAAAGAAAGTAATCTTGTTAAGATGGATATCTTGCTTAACGGAGATAAAGTGGACGCATTAAGCTTTATCGTTCACAAAGACTTCGCGTATGAACGCGGTAAAGCTTTAGTTGAAAGATTAAAAACTTTAATTCCGCGTCAACAATTCGAAGTGCCTGTTCAAGCAGCAGTAGGGCATAAAATTATTGCACGTACAAACATTAAATCAATGGGTAAAAACGTACTTGCGAAATGTTACGGCGGGGATATCAGTCGTAAACGTAAATTATTAGAAAAACAAAAAGCAGGTAAAGCTAAAATGAAAGCTGTAGGTAACGTAGAAATTCCTCAGGATGCATTCTTAGCTGTACTAAAAATGGATGAAGATTAATAAAGGTTGGGACACTCGAACGTCCCAGCTTTTTATTTTGAATTTCATTCCTAAAAGAGAGGCGAAACCATGAAAGTAGAAAGTGCATATATTCATATCCCTTTTTGTGTCAGAATTTGTACTTACTGTGATTTCAATAAATATTTCATTCATAATCAACCTGTCGATGAATATTTAGACTGCTTGATTGAAGAATTTAAAACTGCCGATAATAGAAATTTGAAAACGATGTTTGTCGGAGGCGGTACACCTACAGCATTAAGTAATGAACAATTAGAAAGATTGCTGCAAGCCATCAATACACATTTTAATATCTCAAATGAATATACGTTTGAAGCGAACCCTGATGAACTTACACCTTCAAAAATCAAATTATTAAAGGATTATGGTGTCAATAGAATATCGATGGGGGTACAAACGTTTGATCAAGATTTATTAAAAGTACTTGGACGTACACATCAAACAAACGATATTTATAATGCTGTGGATTTGGCAAATCAATACAACATTGATTCAATCAGTTTAGATTTAATGTATCATTTGCCAGGTCAAACGATAGAGCAGTTTGAAAAAAGCTTGGATATTGCGCTGTCCATGGATATCAATCACATTTCAAGCTATGGTTTAATTTTGGAACCTAAGACTCAATTTTATAACCTATATCGTAAAGGAAAATTAAAATTACCTAGTGAAGACTTAGGAGAAGAAATGTATCAATTGCTTCTGAGTAAAATTAATCAATCTTCAATGCATCAATATGAAATTTCAAACTTCAGTCAGATCGGCCATGAATCTGAACATAATAAAGTATATTGGAAAAACGAAGGGTATTACGGCTTTGGTGCAGGCGCTAGCGGTTACGTAAATGGGGTTAGATTTTCGAACGTTAATCCAGTCAATCACTACATTAAGAAAATACAAAATAATGAACGCCCAATACTTCATCAGACAACACCAACGCGTAATGAACAAATGGAAGAGCAAATGTTTTTAGGTTTACGTATGAATCAAGGCGTAGATAAAACAGTTTTCAAAGAAAAATTCCAAACTGATATCAATCAAGTTTATGAGAAAGCATTAACAGATTTAAGCAAAAAAGAACTGATTATTAATGATGAGAATCATGTTGCTTTAACCGACAGAGGGAAAGTAATCGGCAATGAAGTCTTCGAAGCATTCCTGATTGATTAACTTTTTTTGCAGTCCAATGCTTTAACATTGACTTACTTTGACCAATTTGATAAATTATAATTAGCACTTGGAAGAAGAGAGTGCTAATGAGGTGGAAACATGATTACAGATAGACAATTGAGCATTTTAAATGCCATTGTTGAAGATTATGTAGATTATGGTTTACCTGTTGGATCTAAAACGATTATAGAGCGGCACAACGTAAATGTCAGTCCTGCTACTATCAGAAATGAAATGAAACAATTGGAATCAATTGGTTTAGTAGAGAAGTCTCATGCTTCATCTGGCAGGTCGCCGTCAATGAAAGGTTTTAGATATTACGTAGACCAGCTGTTGGAAAATACTTCTCCTCTTAAAGAATCGCACAACCAGCGTTTAAACAAATTATTAATGGAATATAATTTCAATTTATCTGCTGCATTAAGTGTTTATGCAAATGAATTGTCATTATTTACCCAGTATACTACGTTGGTAATGAAACCGAATCAATCAAAAGATTTAATCAGCGATGTTCATTTGTTTAATGCGACCGCAAATTTGGTTATTATGGTAATTGTGTTCGAAACAGGTGATGTAGAGCACATTCAATTGGCCATAGATGAGAAAATTTCTAAATCGCGTTTAATCCAAATTGCCAACTACATCAAAGAAATTTATAATAACAAAGGCTTTGAAGATAAAACATTTGAACAATCCAATGATATCTCAACGGTTCATCAATTAACAGATTTGCTTTACCAAAGAGTAAATGATAGTCAAAACGACATTTACCTTGGCGGAAAATCTAATTTAATTGATACATTAAATGAACAGAATGTGAATTCAATACAACAAATTCTTCAATATTTAGAGTCCAATAAGATATTGAAACTGTTCGAAGAAGGTAATCACTCTGGTATCGATGTTAAAATCGGTCAAGAAATTGATAATGGATTAGAAGATATTTCCATTGTGATGAGTGATTATCATATTGATGAGCATCTTAAAGGGCACATAGCTGTTATTGGACCAACCGCTATGCGTTATCAAAATGTAATTCAATTACTATACAAAATATAGTGTTGAAACGTATTGGAGGACGGAAAATGGCAGAAAAAGATCAATCAGTAAACAATGAAGAAGTTGCTGAAAATGAAGAAACAGCAGTAGATTCAAATACTGAAGAACAGACTCAAACAACAGAGAATAATGAAGACGTTCAAAATGATTCAGAAGAGAATCAACAAGAGAATGAAATCCAACAACTTAAAGATGAGTTAAATGAACAAGAAGAAAAATATTTACGTCTATATGCTGAGTTTGAAAACTACAAAAGACGTATTCAAAATGAAAATCAAACTTTAAAAACTTACCAATCTCAAAGTGTTTTAACAGATATCTTGCCGACGATCGATAACATCGAACGTGCATTGCAAATCGAAGGCGACGATGAATCATTTAAATCTCTTCAAAAAGGGGTACAAATGGTTTATGAAAGCTTATTACGCGCATTGGAAGAAAATGGTCTTGAAAAAATTCAAGCACTTGGCGAACAATTCGATCCAAACTTCCATCAAGCTGTAATGCAAGATAATGATGATTCATACGAATCAGGCGCTGTTACACAAGAGCTTCAAACTGGTTATAAATTGAAGGATCGTGTATTACGCCCTTCAATGGTAAAAGTAAACCAATAAAAATAACTGATTAAATAAAACAACAAATGTAATTAGGAGGAATTATTAGTTATGGGTAAAATTATCGGTATTGACTTAGGTACAACAAATTCTTGCGTGTCTGTTTTAGAAGGCGACGAACCAAAAGTTATTCAAAATCCAGAAGGTGCACGTACAACTCCATCAGTTGTTGCATTTAAAAATGGTGAAACGCAAGTAGGTGAAGTTGCTAAACGACAAGCAATTACAAACCCTAACACAATTCAATCTATCAAACGTGAAATGGGTACTGACCACAAAGTAGACGTTGATGGAAAATCATATACACCACAAGAAATTTCAGCAATGATTCTTCAAAACCTAAAAAGCACTGCTGAAAGCTATTTAGGCGACAAAGTTGATAAAGCAGTTATCACAGTACCTGCATATTTCAACGACGCTGAACGTCAAGCAACTAAAGATGCTGGTAAAATTGCTGGTTTAGAAGTTGAACGTATTATCAACGAACCAACAGCAGCTGCATTAGCTTATGGTTTAGATAAAACTGAACAAGATGAAAAAGTCTTAGTATTCGACCTTGGCGGCGGTACTTTTGACGTATCTATCCTTGAATTAGGCGACGGCGTATTCGAAGTTCTTTCTACTGCTGGCGACAACAAACTCGGCGGTGACGACTTTGACCAAGTAATCATTGATTATTTAGTAGAAGAATTCAAAAAAGAAAACGGTATCGACTTATCTCAAGATAAAATGGCATTGCAACGTTTGAAAGATGCTGCTGAAAAAGCTAAAAAAGACTTATCAGGTGTGTCTCAAACTCAAATCTCATTACCATTCATTTCTGCTGGAGAAAGCGGTCCATTACACTTAGAAATCACACTTACACGTTCTAAATTCGAAGAACTTTCTGATGATTTAGTACGTCGTACAATGGAACCGACTCGCCAAGCATTAAGCGATGCTGGTTTAACAAGCAAAGATATCGATGAAGTTATCTTAGTTGGTGGTTCTACTCGTATTCCTGCAGTTCAAGAAGCTGTTAAAAAAGAAATCGGCAAAGAACCAAACAAAAGTGTTAACCCTGACGAAGTAGTTGCTATGGGTGCAGCAATCCAAGGCGGCGTTATCTCAGGTGACGTTAAAGACGTAGTATTATTAGACGTTACACCATTATCATTAGGTATCGAAATCATGGGCGGCCGTATGAATACACTTATTGAACGTAATACAACAATCCCAACATCTAAATCTCAAGTTTATTCAACTGCTGCAGATAACCAACCAGCTGTAGACATTCACGTATTACAAGGTGAACGTCCAATGGCTTCAGACAACAAAACATTAGGACGCTTCTCATTAACTGATATTCCACCAGCTCCACGCGGTGTACCTCAAATCGAAGTTACATTCGACATTGATAAAAACGGTATCGTTAATGTAACAGCTAAAGACTTAGGTACTAATAAAGAACAAAATATCACAATCGAATCAAGCTCTTCATTATCTGACGATGAAATCGATCAAATGGTAAAAGATGCTGAACAAAATGCTGAAGCTGACAAAAAACGTCGTGAAGAAAGTGACTTACGCAACGAAGCTGACAGCTTAGTCTTCCAAGTTGAAAAAACATTGAAAGACTTAGGCGACAACATTTCTGAAGACGACAAAAAACAAGCTGAAGACAAAAAAGAAGACTTGAAAAAAGCGCTTGAAGGTGAAGATTTAGATGATATTAAATCTAAAAAAGAAGACCTTGAAAAAGTAGTTCAAGATTTATCAATGAAAGTTTACCAACAAGCTCAAGAAGCTCAGCAACAACAACAAGGTGATCAAGGCGGCAACAACAGCGATGTTGAAGACGCTGACTTCACTGAAGTTAAAGATGATGATAAAAAAGACGATAACAAATAATATTTGAAATCGTATATGTTTGAAAGCTGCTATAACTAAATAATAGAAGAAGGCGGCTTCTTGAATTAAAATTTAAGTCAAAGTCAATTGTACATTGGCTTTGACTTTTTATTATTTAACGAACTATACTTTAAAAGGTAAATAAAATCTATACTAGCAGAAAAGATAGGAGAGATTACAGTGGCAAAAAGAGACTACTATGAAGTCTTAGGTGTCAGCAAAGATGCGTCAAAAGACGAAATCAAAAAAGCCTACCGTAAATTATCCAAAAAATATCATCCAGATATTAATAAAGAAGAAGGCGCAGAAGACAAGTTCAAAGAGGTCACTGAAGCATATGAAGTCTTAAGTGATGAGAACAAACGTGCAAACTATGATCAGTTCGGCCATGATGGACCGCAAGGCGGATTCGGCAGCCAAGGCTTCGGCGGACAAGACTTCAGCGGATTCGGCGGCGGTTTCGAAGATATTTTCAGTTCATTCTTCGGCGGCGGAGGTGCTCAAAGAGATCCTAACGCACCCCGTAAAGGCGATGATTTACAATATACAATGACAATTTCTTTCGAAGAAGCAGTTTTCGGTACTGAAAAAGAAATTTCAATCAGAAAAGAAGTAAAATGTGAAACTTGCGGCGGATCAGGTGCAAAACCAGGTTCTAAAAAGAAAACTTGTCATTACTGTAATGGTGCAGGACATGTATCAGTTGAACAAAATACAATATTAGGCCGTGTACGTACAGAAAAAGTTTGTCCAGTATGTAATGGTACAGGTGAAGAAATTGAAGAGCCATGTCCTACATGTCACGGTAAAGGTACTGAAACTAAAAATGTTAAACTTAAAGTCAAAGTACCTGAAGGTGTAGACAATGATCAGCAAATCCGTTTAGCAGGCGAAGGTGCACCGGGTCATAATGGGGGACCTCAAGGTGATTTATATGTTGTATTCAGAGTTCAACCTTCTGATAAATTCATTCGTGAAGGCGATGACATCTTCTACAACTTGAAAATCAGCTTCCCTCAAGCAGCACTTGGTGATGAAATCAAAGTACCTACACTTAATGGTCATGTTATGCTTACTGTGCCGGAAGGTACACAAGATGGTAAGCAATTCCGCATGAAAGACAAAGGTGTTAAAAATGTTCACGGTTATGGACATGGTGATTTATTCGTTAATATCAACGTTGTAACTCCAACGAAATTAAACGAAAAACAAAAATCATTAATGAGAGAATTTGCGGAAATCAGCGGTGAAGAAATTGAAGAACAACCATCAAACTTCAAAGAACGCGCACGCAGATTCTTTAAAGGAGATTAAATGCGATGAACTGGATGGAAATTTCAATTGTTGTGAATCATGAAGTCCAAGATGCTGCGTCCAATATACTAGAAAACTTTGGGTCAAATGGCGTTGCTATAGAAGATTCTAATGACTTGAAAGGTAATTTAGCGGATAAATTCGGAGAGATTTATGAGTTGAACCCAGAAGACTATCCGACTAGCGGCGTTAGAATAAAAGCATACTTTAATGAATTGGATTACTCAGAGCAATTAAAACAAGATATTTTAAATGAATTGAACAATTTGGATAATTTAGATAAAAATATCTTCAGTTTTGATGAAAAAACAATTCAAGAACAAGATTGGGCTAATGAATGGAAGAATTATTTCCATCCTTTCAAAGCCTCTGATAGATTTACAATTGTTCCAAGTTGGGAACAATACGATAAAACAGATTCTGATGAGCTGTTGATAGAATTAGATCCAGGCATGGCTTTCGGGACAGGAGATCATCCAACGACAAGCATGTGTTTAAAAGCGATAGAAAAATATGTGACACCTGATCATTCAGTGATAGATGTAGGCACAGGCTCTGGTATTTTAAGCATTGCTTGCTCTCTGCTTGGTGTTAAAAAGATAAAAGCTTTGGATTTAGATGAACTCGCTATCAAAGTGGCAAAAGAAAACTTTGAAAAAAATGGCTGTGTAGATCAAATTGAAACAGCAACAGGCAATTTATTACAAGGTGAAACACATCACTATGATGTTGTTATCGCAAATATATTAGCGCATATTATTGAAGAAATGATAGATGACGCTTATAATACTTTAAATGATGATGGTTTATTTATCACATCTGGTATCATCGAAGAGAAAAGCGATGAAATTATCAATCATATGAAGCGTACAGGTTTTAATATCATTTCTATTAATCACGACAACGGTTGGGTTTGTATCGTTGGCGAGAAAGCGAGCAATTAATATGCAAAGATATTTTTTAAATCAAAACGCTGATGAAGATCAGCGTTTTTTTATTACTGATAAAGAAGATATACACCATATAACAAATGTTATGCGTCATCAAATCGGCGACAAAATCATAATTACTTTCGAAAATTTAAAAGTTTATACATGCGTCATTACTTCAATCGATGACACAGAAATTGAAGTTGAATTGGAAGAAGCACAATCGAATGATACTGAATTGCCGGTTGAAGTTACTATTTGCAGCGGATTGATAAAGGCAGATAAATATGAATGGCTGCTTCAAAAATCTACAGAGCTTGGTGCCTCTCATTTTATCGCTGTACAAATGGACCGCTCAGTTGTGAAATTAAACCAAAGCAAAGTAGATAAGAAAATGGTGCGTTGGAACAAAATTGTTAAAGAAGCAGCAGAACAAAGTTATCGTCTTGTTATCCCTACAATAGAATTTGTATCGAATTTAAAGGGAGTTTATGTTAATATAGATAAATATGATTATGTACTAGTCGCTTACGAAGACGTTGCCAAAGAAGGCGAAATGAGTGAATTCAAACGTGCTCTGAAGCAATTTGGCAAAGGAGATCGTGTATTAATTATTTTTGGACCAGAAGGCGGTTTAAGTCCTGAGGAAGTTGAGTTGTTCAAAAACAATGGATACATAGTGGGCTTAGGTCATCGGATTTTAAGAGCAGAAACAGCTCCATTGTATGCGCTTAGTGCAATTAGTTATGAAAAAGAATTAATGGGGTGAAAATAAATGTCAACAGTAGCTTTTCATACTTTAGGTTGTAAAGTAAACCATTATGAAACTGAAGCAATTTGGCAATTATTTAAAGATGCCGGCTATGATCGTGTTGAATTCGATACAAATGCCGATGTCTTTGTTATAAATACATGTACAGTCACAAATACAGGTGATAAAAAAAGCAGACAAGTTATTAGAAGAGCAATTAGAAAAAATCCAGATGCAGTCGTATGCGTAACAGGTTGTTATGCACAAACTTCATCTGCGGAAATTATGGATATTCCAGGTGTAGATGTTGTCGTTGGAACACAAGACCGTACGAAATTACTTGGTTATATCGAAGAATTTAAAGCAGAACGTCAACCGATTAACGGTGTCGGCAACATTATGAAAAACCGTAAATATGAAGAGTTGGAAGTGCCTTACTTTACAGACAGAACACGTGCTTCACTTAAAATCCAAGAAGGCTGCAACAACTTCTGTACATTCTGTATTATTCCATGGGCGCGAGGTTTAATGCGTTCAAGAGATCCGGAGAAAGTAGTAGAACAAGCAACTACATTAGTCAACTCTGGTTATAAAGAGATTGTATTAACAGGTATTCATACCGGCGGATATGGTCAAGACTTGAAAGATTATAATTTAGCTCAATTACTGCGTGACCTTGAAGCAGTAGATGGACTAGAAAGAATCAGAATTTCATCAATTGAAGCAAGTCAATTAACAGATGAAGTCATTGATGTTATTTCAAATTCAAACAAAGTTGTACGTCACTTGCACGTACCATTGCAATCAGGTTCAGATTCAGTTCTAAAAAGAATGAGACGTAAATACTCAATGGCGCATTTCTCTGAACGTTTGATGAAATTACATGAAGCATTGCCTGGTTTAGCAGTAACAAGTGATGTGATTGTTGGATTCCCAGGCGAAACAGAAGAAGAGTTCCAAGAAACTTACGACTTTATTCTTGATCATCATTTCTCTGAACTTCACGTATTCCCATATTCTGCTCGTACAGGTACACCTGCAGCTAGAATGGATGGGCAAATTGATGAAAGTGTTAAAAACGAACGTGTCCATAAATTGATTGAATTAAGTAATCAATTAGCAAAAGAATATGCATCTCACTTTGATCAAAAAGTACTTGAAGTCATCCCTGAAGAAACAGGTGACGAACCTGGTACATTAGTAGGTTATGCAGATAACTATATGAAAGTGCAATTTGAAGGCGATGAATCATTAATCGGCGAATTGGTGAGAGTTAAAATTACTGAAGTCGGCTATCCTTTCAATAAAGGCTATGTTACACGCGTAATTGATCATGCTACAAACAGCAGTGAATTCTCAGCTATCGTATAATGTACAAAAAATTAATTATTCTAATTGACCGCAACAATCAGTTATATTATAATTATGATTGCATGGTTTACACTCAACCATGTGAATGAATTTTAAAGTTCCGTTGTTATTTGGAGGGAGGGAAATACAGATGTCTAAAACAGTAGTCCGTAAAAACGAATCACTTGAAGATGCATTACGCCGTTTCAAACGCTCAGTTTCTAAAAGCGGTACAATTCAAGAAGTACGTAAACGTGAATTTTACGAAAAACCAAGTGTTAAACGTAAAAAGAAATCAGAAGCTGCACGTAAACGTAAATTCAAATAATTATTAAGTCTGTTGACTCCCTCAACAAACAATTAATTATTATATTAAGCAGTTTATAGACTCCAAGTTTTACTTATTGTAAAACTTGGGGTTTTTTCTTTTATTTAATAAAAATAATCTTATCTATTTTTTTGAGTATTAAAATGTATCAATATTCCTATAATTACCTAAAGCAATCATGTATAATAAAACTGAGAGCGAGGTGAATCTATGTCACATCAAGCTGAAATCCTACATAATATTTCAGTATTTCAGACTAATTCTGATCCCTTATTACATCAAATCAGCGATGTCATCACAAGTCCGTTAATATCATTAATTTTGACTTGTATTATCTTTTTAGGTTTTCTTTATCAACTCTATTCTAAACGCATCAATTTTATGGGGATTATTGCGTCCATCGCTTTATTAATTCTATTTCTAGGTTATTTAATCCAAGGTGAAGTTTCACTAATATCCATTGGTTTATTCATTATAGGTGTTATACTGCTTATAATAGAATTTTTCGTTGTGGGTGCCATTATAGGAATCATCGGGATAATTCTGATTACAATCAGTATTATTATGCTCGGTGATAATATTTTATGGATGCTGATCAACGTAGTTATTGCTTTGATTCTGACTATTATAGAATGGGTGATTTTAGTGAAAGGATACAATAAGAAGATTTCGTTGTTTGAAAAAGTAATATTAAGGGATTCCACTACATCTGAAGCTGGCTACACTTCACATGATGACCGCTCTAATTTAGTAGGACAAACTGCTGTCACTTTAACTGAATTACGTCCTGCCGGTATTATTTCACTGAACGATGAACGTATCGATGCAGTATCTGATGGAACATTTATTCAAAGAGATGTGAAAGTCAAAGTAACAGAAGTTGAAGGTTCGAGAGTAGTTGTAAGAGAAATTAAAAACACATAACACTAGGAGGCACATTACATGTTAATACCATTAATAATCATCATTGTTATTGCAGTAATCGCTTTATTAATCTTATTTTCATTTGTACCAATCGGTTTATGGATCTCTGCAATAGCAGCTGGTGTAAAAGTAAATATCGGTACATTAATCGGTATGCGCTTAAGACGTGTATCACCGCGTAAAGTTATTGCACCATTAATTAAAGCACACAAAGCTGGTTTGAATTTAACAACTAACCAATTAGAATCTCACTACTTAGCCGGCGGTAATGTTGACCGCGTTGTAGATGCAAACATTGCAGCGCAGCGTGCAGATATCAACTTGCCATTTGAAAGAGGGGCAGCTATCGACTTAGCAGGTCGTGATGTACTTGAAGCAGTACAAATGTCTGTTAACCCTAAAGTTATTGAAACACCATTTATTACAGGTGTCGCAATGAACGGTATCGAAGTAAAAGCGAAAGCAAGAATCACAGTACGTGCTAATATTTCTCGCTTAGTCGGCGGTGCCGGCGAGGAAACAATTATTGCCCGTGTCGGCGAGGGTATTGTTTCAACAATCGGTTCAAGTGAACATCATACAGTCGTTCTTGAAAATCCAGATAACATTTCTAAAACAGTACTCAGCAAAGGTTTGGATTCTGGGACAGCATTCGAAATTCTATCAATCGACATCGCTGATGTAGATATCGGTAAAAACATCGGTGCTGACTTGCAAACTGAGCAAGCATTGGCTGATAAGAACATTGCTCAAGCGAAAGCTGAAGAACGTCGTGCTATGGCGGTAGCTTCTGAACAAGAAATGAAAGCTCGTGTTCAAGAAATGCGTGCTAAAGTTGTGGAAGCTGAATCTGAAGTACCGTTAGCAATGTCTGAAGCACTAAGAAAAGGCAATATTGGTGTTAAAGATTACTATAACTTGAAAAATATAGAAGCAGATACAGGAATGCGTGAATCCATCAATAAACGTACACAACCTGACGATAATGAGTCACCAGATAATTAAAGAGGTGATTAAATGAGTATCGGTCTTATAATTTTTATCATCAGTATTGTTATTTCATTAATCAGTGCAATCAATGATAAAAATCATAAAAAGCGTCAACAAAACCAACCTAAATCATCTAGAAGACAGCCTACAACTGAGCGAAAGCCTCATAAAGGCTTCTTAGAACAGTTAGGTGATAAGTTCGAAGAGATGGAAAAACAATTTGAAGCAGAAACACAACCTTCAAAACGTAATTCATCTCCTAGACAATCAGAACCTGCTCAAACGAGAACCCAAGAGACGCGTCAAAGAAAAACTGAATCATCTTCCAATAAGAGACTGAACCAGCAAGAAAAAGAACAAGAATTAAAGCAAGCACTTAATAATACTTTAGATAGTGAATTAAGTGACCTTCGTTCTGAAATGGACAGAAGCAAAGAAAAGCAAATGGCAATTCTCGAACGTCGTGCACAAGAAATCATTGCGGATAAATACTTATCTGAACGTGCAAAGCGAGAACGTCTTAAACAGCTTTTCGCTAATAAATTCAGTCAGCATCGAGGACAAAACAATGATGATTTACGATTTAACGATGATGAAGTCTTAAACGGTATGATTTGGTCTGAAATATTAAAAAAACCGAAACAACTTCAATAAAAAAAGAAATCGGGCTTGCGATGAAAATTGCAAGTCCGAATTCTTTTTTGTTTCTGTCTCATGAACATTATTGGATTAATAAAACGTTAGAACATGATATAATGAAACTATGAATATGTGGAAATTATTAACTAAGTCCGTAGTTTCCGTTGACAATAATATTCTGCATCTTAATTAAAATGAACACGCTGTTTGACAGCGATATATGTGAAAAGGAGTTAATGTATGCCAGGAATAATAGTTATTGACGATATGCATCAAGCCCAAGCTTTAATCGGTAATAATGATGAACACTTGCAAGCAATTGAAGAGGCGTTTAATGTCATTGTTCATGCAAGGGGGCAAGAGATAGCTGTAAAAGGGCAGCAACAAGAAGAAATAGAAAAAGCAGAAGCTGTAATTAAAAACCTTTTAAAAGTAATTGATCAAGGCGTATCGATTAATCTTAAAGATGTGGAAGCAGCAATTAAAATGGCAGAGAGAGGCTCAATTCAACATCTTGTTGATTTATACGATGAAGCCATCACTAAAGATGCTTACGGTAAAACCATTCGTGCTAAAACAATGGGGCAACGTCTTTATTTAAATGCGATGAAGCATAATGATTTAGTGTTCGGCATCGGACCTGCAGGTACAGGTAAAACTTTCTTAGCTGTGGTCTATGCTGCTAAAGAATTGCGACAAGGTAATGTAAAAAGAATTGTACTCACACGTCCGGCAGTAGAAGCCGGCGAATCATTAGGTTTCTTACCGGGTGACTTAAAGGAAAAAGTAGACCCTTATTTAAGACCGCTTTATGATGGTCTTCATACAGTATTAGGACCAGAACAAACTGCGCGATTTATAGAAAGAGGCATTATTGAAGTAGCACCGCTTGCATATATGCGCGGACGCACACTTGATGATGCATTTGTTATTTTAGATGAAGCGCAAAATACTACACATGCGCAAATGAAAATGTTTTTAACACGTTTAGGATTCGGCTCTCAAATGGTAGTGACAGGCGACATGACACAAGTCGACTTGCCAAAAGGCGTTAAAAGCGGGTTGAAACAGGCAGTTAATAGACTATCAGGTGTTAAAGGTATCAGTGTTCAAACTTTAGATCAAAGCGACGTTGTACGCCATCCATTGGTAAGCAAGATTATCAGCCGTTACGAAGGAGATGAATAATCCGCTATGTTTACAATCGATTTTTCTGACCATACTGATGAAGTAAAAGAAGAATGGTATGAACAAATAGAAAGCTTGCTTAATTTTGCAAAAGAACAAGAAAACATAGAAGATGATGCGGAACTTTCTGTTACATTTGTAGATCAAGCAGAGATTCAGCAAATCAACCGCGACTATAGAGATAAAGATAAAGTTACGGATGTTATTTCTTTTGCGTTAGAGGAAGATGAACCTGAAATTGAAGGTTTGGATATCCCGCGTGTTTTGGGCGATATCGTGATTTGTGCTGATGTCGCTAAGACACAAGCAGAACAATATGGTCATTCTTTTGAAAGAGAACTTGGTTTTTTAGCACTTCATGGCTTTTTGCATTTATTAGGATACGATCATATGAATGAAGAAGAAGAAAAAGAAATGTTCGGCAGACAAAAATCAATTCTAGATGCTTACGGCTTAACGAGAGATTAACAATGAAACGGTTTATATATCCGATAGAAGGACTTGTCACGATTTTAAAAAAGGACCGCAATTTCGTATGGCATGTAATTATTGCCTTTATCGTGGTAATTGCGGCTTTCTTTTTTAAGATTAATCGTATCGAATGGATTGCAGTTATCCTCTCTATTTTCATGGTTTTAGCGTTTGAAGCAATCAATACAGCAATTGAATATGTTGTGGATCTTGTAACGGATGAATATCAACTCTATGCCAAGCACGCTAAAGATATTGCTGCTTTAAGTGTACTTTTAGCTTCAATAGCTGCAGCTATTATAGGTCTGATTATTTTTATCCCTTACATTCTAAGTCTAATATAAAGGAGATAGAAAATATGGCTTATAGTCAAAATCATTTTAACAAAGTCAGAGAAGCACAAAGTCGTGCCTATGCACCTTACAGCAACTTTAAAGTAGGCGCTTATTTAAAAACGAAAGATGGCAAAGAATTTTATGGCGCTAATGTAGAAAACGCAGCATACGGGGAAGCAATCTGTGCTGAGCGTTCCAGTTTAGTTGCCGCAATCAGCCAAGGCTATCGACCAGGTGATTTTGAGTCTATCACAGTAACGGTAGATGCTGAATCGCCTTCTTCGCCTTGCGGGGCATGTCGACAAGTAATCAAAGAATTATGCGATGATGATATGCCGATTTATTTAACCAATCATAAAGGCGACATGATTGAAACTACTATCAGCGAACTACTCCCACTAGGTTTTTCAGGAAAGGATTTGAATTTATGACAGAACACAAATCAGGATTTGTCTCTATTATCGGCAGACCTAACGTAGGTAAATCTACGTTTATGAATAGAGTGCTGGGACATAAAATCGCTATTATGTCAGACAAAGCACAAACAACAAGAAATAAAATACAGGGTGTTATGACAGAAGATGATGCCCAAATTATTTTTGTGGATACACCAGGTATTCATAAACCAAAACATAAATTAGGCGATTATATGATGAAAGTTGCTAAAAATACTTTGTCAGAAGTCGACGCTGTTATCTTCATGGTAAATGCGGATGAAAAGATTGGCAGAGGCGACGAATATATTATGGAAATGCTGAAAAATGTTAAGACACCTGTATTTTTAGTAATTAATAAAATCGATTTGGTGCACCCAGATGAAATTATGCCGATTATCGAAAGTTATCAAGAGCATATGGAATTTTCAGAGACAGTTCCAATGTCTGCACTTGAAGGGCTGAATGTCGAACACTTTATCGATGTACTTAAATCATATTTACCAGAAGGTCCGCAGTACTATCCTGATGGCCAGATTTCAGATCACCCGGAACAATTTGTAGTAAGCGAATTAATCAGAGAGAAGATCTTACATTTAACAAGTGAAGAAATTCCGCACTCTATTGGTGTCAATGTCGATAGAATGGCTAAAGAATCTGAAGATAAAGTACGCATTGAAGCCACAATCTTTGTTGAACGCGATTCTCAAAAAGGGATTGTTATCGGCAAAGGCGGTAAAAAGCTGAAAGAAATTGGTAAACGTGCGCGATTAGATATTGAACATCTTCTCGGCTCAAAAGTATATCTGGATTTATGGGTAAAGGTCCAAAAAGATTGGAGAAATAAAGTCAACTTTATCCGTCAAATGGGCTATATCGAAGATCAAGATTAATAATAGAAGGTCGGTGATACCTTTTATGTTAGTGAAACAAAAAGGAATAATTATTAAGACGGTTGATTATGGAGAATCTGATAAAATCATTACGATTTTAAGTGAAAGCGGCGCGAAAATTCCGCTTATGGTCAAACGTGCTAAAAAAAGCCGCACAGGTATGCAGGCCAATACACAAATGTTTGTTTACGGATTATTTATCTATGCGAAATTACGAGGATTAGGTATTTTGAATTCCGTGGATGTCATCAGTCAGAATTATCAATTACGCTTAGACATTTATGAAAGCAGCTATGCTGCATTGTGTACTGAGGTCATTGATAAATCCATGGAGGAAGAACAAGTATCAAAGTTCAACTTTCAATTATTGGACTTCTGTCTTGATAGGATTGCACAAGGCTATAGTTCGCAACTCATGTCTGTTATTGTCTTATTGAAGAAAATGCCGGAGTTTGGTTTTACAATTGCATTCAATCAGGATGTGTTAAACGGTAATACCGATCAATCTGTTTTAAGCGGCTATAGCTTTAAGTATCATGGGGTCATTGCACAAGAAAACTTTGCTAAAGATGAACGTGCAATTCCTATATCTAACAAAACGCTCTATTTGTTAGATGTATTGCAAAAGCTGCCGATAGATAAAATGAATGCTTTAAAGATTCATCAATCGATTGTAGATGAGATGTCTGAACTTTTGATTATGTTGTATAGAGAATATGCAGGTGTTTTCTTTAAAAGTCAAAAGCTGATTAACCAGCTGCATCGTTTAGAATCTCATAATAAAAAATAACAAGCGTATCGCAATGATATGCTCCCCCTATAGTAGACACTAAAAAAACAAAACTATAGGGGGAGCATTCTTATGTCTAAATATCTCGAAAGTGACATTAAATTATTTCTCTTAACATTTAGTTTAATAGATGAGGGTTATAGTTGTAATGAAGCTATAAAAAAGAGTGGTATAGAATTAAATCGTAAACAGGTGATGTTTAAATATCACCAATATAAAGTACATGGCGTTGAGGTACTATTACCAAAGAAAAGCAATAATACTTATAGTAAAGCATTTAAAGAAACAATTGTTCAGGAATACTTAACTGAAGGTGTTTCTGCTGTTGATTTAGCAATAAAATATAATATTCCAGCATATTCTACTGTAAGGGATTGGATAAAACGATATACTTTAGGAAAAGAGAATGTTTCATATTCTCCATTACTAGGGGTGTATTCAATGAAAGCGAGAAAAACAACGTTCGAAGAACGTGTAGAAATAGTAGAAGCATGTATTGAGGCAGAAAAAGATTATAAGAAAACAGCTTTAAAATATAATGTTAATTATGGCCAAGTATATAGTTGGGTTAAAAAATATGAACAATTTGGAAGTGCCGGTCTTGTAGACGGAAGAGGTAAAGGTAAGCCAACTCAGACAATGACCGATGAAGAACAAGCATTAGCTAAAACAAAAGCTCTTGAAGAAAGAATCAAATACTTAGAAATGGAAAACAAGATTTTAAAAAAGTTGAAGGAGAAAGAAAGAGAGCTGATCAATCGCCGTTTAGACAAATAGTTGAGTACCTTGTAATAGAAGACTTAAAAAATGAATATCCAATAACTCTGTTATGTAAGGTGGTTGGAATTTCTAGAGCCAGTTATTATAAGTGGAGAAAGAGAAGAGAATTTAAAACACAGCGTGAAACTGAAGATGAAATATTAATGAAAGAAATCTTGTGGATTTTCAATAAATACAACGGTATATATGGTTATCGTCGTATTCGTATATATATCTGTTTAAGACTGGATAAAAAAGTAAGTCGCAAACGAGTATATCGTTTAATGAAAAAATTAGGATTAAAATCTTGCATACGTGCTGCAAGAAAAAGATATAGACCTTCAACACCTACTATTACTGCAGAGAATTTATTAGATAGAGAATTTAGTGAAACTGAAGCTAACAAAAAATGGGTAACAGATGTGACAGAACT